>JANRKH010000070.1:0-6374 GCA_033763595.1 Rickettsiaceae bacterium | reverse complement strand
TCTTTAGTAATTTTAGTTTTTTTAGAGAAAGAGGAAAAACTAGTTTTTGTACTAAGCAATCTATCATCTTCTATTGTCTTTTGAAGAGTTTTTGCTTTTCCTAAATAAGCAAGTATGAGTTTATCATTTAATCTTATTGCTGCATCATACGCTTCTATTACATCCGTGTATCTTGCAAAATCGTCAAAGGCAGTTCCTTTGTTAATGTAGGCGCCTATAAAATTTTGCTTTAGCATGATTGCTTTATCATATGCTATTATTTCATCTGTGTATCTTGAAAGATCGATAGTAGTTCCTTTGTTATAGTATGCACTTACATCATCGTGCTTTAGCCTGATTGCTTCATTATAGGCTAAGACTGCCTCCTCGTATCTAGCAAGATTATAAAGGGCAAGTCCTTTGTTATAGTATGCTAATGTAAAATCTTGCTTTAGCTTTATTACTTCATCATATGCTAAGACCGCCTCCTCGTATCTAGCAAGATTATAAAGGGCAAGTCCTTTGTTATAGTAGGAACTTGCATAATATTGCCTTAGCATTATTGCTTCATCATATGCTAAGACCGCCTCCTCATATCTTGAAAGATTACAAAGGGCAAGTCCCTTGTTATGATAGGCTTCTGCATAATCTGGTTTTAGTTTGATAGCTTGATCGTATTCTTTGATCGCTTCCTCGTACCTCAAAAGATTATGAAAGACAACGCCTTTTAGATTGTAAGCTAATGCATAATCTGGTCTCTGCCTGATTGCTTCATCATATGCTCCGATTGCTTCCTCGTATCTAGCAAGATTAAGAAGTGCAGTTCCTTTGTTGTAGTATGCTTCTATATCATTCGGATCTAGTTTGATCGTTTTATCATATTCTCTGATTGCTTCCTTGTATCTCAAAAGACAAAAAAGGGTAAATCCTTTGTTATGGTAGGCTAATGTATAATCGGGGCTTAACTTGATCGCTTTATCATATTCTTTGATCGCTTCCTCGTACCTCAAAAGTCTATGAAGGGCAACTCCTTTGAGATTGTAAGCAAATGCATATTCTCGCTTGATCACTTGATCATATTCTTTGATTGCTTCCTGGTGTCTCAAAAGACCATCAAGGGCAGTTCCTTTGTTAACGTAGGCCTTCACTAAACCAGAATTTAGCTTGATCGCTTCATCATATGCTCTGATTGCTTCCTCGTATCTAGCAAGATTAAGAAGGGCAGTTCCTTTGTTATAGTAGGCCTCTACTAAATTTGGTTTCAGCTTGATCGCTTCATCATATGCTCTGATTGCTTCCTTGTATCTCAAAAGACTAAAAAGGGCAAATCCTTTGTTATAGTAGGCTAATGCATAATCTGGTTTTAGCTTGATTGCTTTATCATATTCTCTTATCGCCTCATTGTATCCCGAAAGATTACAAAGGGCATTTCCTTTATTATAGTATGCTTTTGGATCATTCGGACCTCGCTTGATCGCCTCATCGTATCTCAAAAGATTCTCAGGAGAATTTCGATTATTATAGGCATCTGCCCAAAATTCATTATCTCCAGTAACGGGGTTTATAAACTTATGACTATTTGTTATTATTATTTTACTTTGAATATGACTACGCAACGGACTATTATTCGTTGCAAGAATTCTACAAATTTGAAAAAAGTACATTTGAACAAAAAAATTAAAAACTGCAATCTTAAACATAATACCTTTGTTTTAAACTAATTTTTACTAATTTTCTACCTAAAGTAGATGGAACACTTTAACTAATCAATTTACTCCCAAAAATTTATACAATCAAAATTTCATAGAAATTTCATAGAATTTAAGAGAATAGTACGAGTTGTAGTGAATAGTAACAATAGCGTTAACAACTGTCAATAAGTTTTTTTAGCTAATTTAGGATCTGTGTATATTTCTATACAAACGTCCTGGTTACACATCTTGATTTCATGCCTTGATTTCGTTGTTATTTTTGCCAGCCGGTCCTCATGTATAATTCATAGACCTATCTTGAAACTCTCTTCTGGCTGAGAGGCGATAGGAGCCTTACGTAGCGAAAAGACCGGGATGGAGATATAATACCAAATCCCAGATTAAATAATACTAGGAGCGAGGAGTGAAGCCTACTACATGCTAGGTGAGCGACGAGCGACAAAGTAGTACTTAAAAATGGGATTTGGTATAATAAATGAGAATCTCTTGGACTTTAGCTGGCGCAGAAAATTCTAAGCATAAACCAGCTTTCGCAAGAGGTCTATCAAAGCAAATACACAAGGAATCATTACACTTCCTTAAAATTTAATACAAAAAATATTGCTAAAGCACTGATAATATGCTTATGTTTTTACTAATAATATTTTAGGAATAAGTTCAAGGTGAAATTAGAGAATAAAAAATTACTTTTAAAATCTTCAAGTTATCTTTCTGTTGTATGCGGATTTGTGGTTTTTATAATCAAATTATATGGATATTTAAACACAGGTTCTATGTCAATATTTGCCTCTCTTATAGATGCAGGACTCGACACTACATCTTCCGTATTAAATATGTTCGCCCTCCAATTTGCACTTACCCCTCCTGATGAAAATCATAGGTTTGGCCATGAAAAGATACAAGATCTTGCAGTATTTGGACAAGGTGTGTTTTTTATAGCCTCAAGCATTTTTGTCCTATTTTCTGCGATAATGAAATTGACGCATGGCAAAGAGGTAGTGAATATAGAGTCTGGGCTATATGTTATGATGACTACTACTATTATCTCAATATTGCTTGTAAGTTATCAGACTTACGTACTTTCGATTGCTGAATCGAACATTATAAAAGCAGATAAATTGCATTATTTGACCGATTTACTAACCAATATAACAGTTATGATTTCATTATCTATTAGCGCTTCATATTGGTTTATAGACGATGTTCTTGGCATATTGATAGCTTTATACATGGGCATTAGCGCTTATAAACTGATGAAGGAGGCTCTTAGAAATTTGCTGGATGAAGAATGTTCTGAGCAGGATAAAGAAAAAATTATCAATATTCTCAAAAAATATAAGAAAAGAGGAGAGATAAAAGCGATACATGACCTCAAAACCCGTATGGCCGGACAAAAATATTTTATTCAATTTCATGTAGAGCTTGATGGCAACATGAAACTGTACATGTCACACGAGATAACAGAAAATATTGAAAGAGATATAGTAAAAAAATTACCAGGAGCAGAGGTAATAATACACCAAGATCCGACTGGAATAGACGAGGCAACACCATACAGGAATGAACTTAATGTTGCAAACTAGCTATATGAAATTAGCTCTTGGTCTAGCCGAGCTTGCTATGTCAAAAGGAGAAGTGCCAGTCGGTGCCATCATTATCCACAAAGACACAGGTGAAATATTATCTAAAGCCCACAATCAAGTTGAAAGTGATATGTCGCCTATTCATCACGCAGAGATACTTGCGCTTCAAAGGGCATCTCAACAAATTCAGACAAAATATTTATACGATTACGATATGTATGTAACCCTAGAGCCATGCATATTATGTGCATCTGCCATTTCTATGTTCAGAGTAGGAAGATTGTATTTTGGAGCGCTTGATCCAAAACTTGGGGCCGTAGAATCTGTAGCAAAATTTTTCACTTCTCAAAATTGTTTCCATAAACCAGAAATATATTCTGGTATAAACTCTCTAGATGCTTCATTATTACTTAAGGAATTTTTCGCTAACATTCGGGCGAGCAAAAAAACATGAGGAGAAGATGTTATTTCTTTTGGGTCTATTTGTTGTAGTTGGGTCGGTTATTACTGGTTACACCATGCATCATGGGGAGTTAATACTTCTATACCAACCAAACGAATTGATAATAATTATAGGATCTGGGATTGGAGCAACTATAATTGGTACACCTTTTGATCTTTTGAAGGAAACAATTATATCTCTGAAATATTTATTTAAAACAAGACATAAATCAAAAAAAGATTACCTTGAATTACTCGGTCTTTGTTTCAACATGTTCAAGCTTATAAAGATTAAAGGCATGCTCGCAGTTGAATCTCATATAGAGACTCCTCAAGATAGTGATATATTCAAGTCATCGCCATCATTTATGCGGGATAAGCGAGCTCTTTCTTTTTTTCGAGATCACCTAAGAATTTTGTCTATGGGAGTTGACGACCACCACCAATTTGCTGAACTTGTTGAAAGTGAAGTAGAGATCTATCATCATGAGGCGCTAGGCCCCAGCAGAGTTGTTAATTCTCTTGGTGATAGCTTGCCAGCTCTTGGAATTGTTGCTGCAGTCCTTGGGGTAATTATCACAATGAGAAGCATAACAGAACCGCCTGCAGTCCTTGGATCTTTAATAGCAGCAGCCTTAGTTGGAACATTTACAGGCGTTTTATTTGCTTATGGCCTTTTTAATCCGATAGCTAATTATTTGAAATTATATGCCGAGCAAAAGGCTGCGTTTTTGATGTGCATCAAAGCTGGTCTTGTAAGTCATACATGCGGAAATGCACCTGTAATTACTGTTGAATTCATGAGAAAAGCGATACCAGAAAATATTAGACCTGATTTTTATGAGACAGATGAGTTCATAAACGCAAGTACAAAAGGCTAATTATGGCAGAAGAAAAAGCACCGGAAGAAAAAAAACACACAAAAAACATCATTATTATCAAGAAAGTAAAAAAGCATCACGATGAACACCACGGTGGAGCATGGAAGGTTGCTTACGCAGATTTCGTGACAGCTATGATGGCGTTTTTTTTGCTCATGTGGCTCATCAATACAGTCTCTACTGATCAGCTAAGAGGTATTGCCGCATATTTTATGCCAGAAATAGGGCTAGAAGGTTCAAATGGCACTGGCTTTGATGGCCATCCTTATTCATCTCCAACCTCAAGAGCTCTTGATACTCAGGCTTCCAAAGAAGCTCTTGCTAACGGCTCAGCCGTGAATGATTACAACGATAAAAGAGAAATATATCGTGAACGGATAATAGATTCTGACGCAGCAAAACTAATAAGTGTTATGAATAATCTTGAACAGAATATGGACGGATCTGGCGAGATTTCAAAATTCAAAGATAATCTGATTATAGAAAAAACCCCAGAAGGCATTAAGATTCAAATTGTAGACTCTCTGAGTAGATCTGTATTTAAGCCTGGCACTGCAGAAGTACAGCCTTATATGAATAAGTTTTTATATATTATTAGCGAGCTAATAAAAACAGTGCCTAACTATATATCAATAGAAGGTCATACTGCCAAAGAATATGATAATAGAGCGGGTCAAGTTGATCAGTGGGACCTCTCGATTCAGCGAGCCAATGTGATAAGAAAATTCTATCAAAACAGAATTAAACCTGATCAAATATTAAGAGTTGAAGGTCATGCTGACACAGCGCCATATGATTTCAAGGACCTGACGAGCCCTAAAAATTCACGAATTGTTATTATTCTACTCAACACAAACACAGTTGGAAAACTTCAGTCTCCGGTCCCAACTAATTAGTAAAGCTACAAATAGAATAATTAAATTATTGTTGTATTCTTTGCCACTTTCTAAAAATACCAAACAAACTTCTACAGAGAGCTTTTGCTTTTTGCGGCTTAATAGAGTTGAATCGTAGGAACGCAATTTCCATTTAATCTAATGTTTTCAAGAAAAGGCTCTGGCTATATAAAATATATGTTATCAAGCTGCTCCACAGCTGCGATGATATTATATGGACCTACCGCTGCACCTGCGAATTATACAATAACAGCAGTAGATAATATCTCGCTTGGCGGTAATAATATTGGGAATATAGATTATTCAGGGTCCGGCAAATTTAATATACTCACTTACACGAATACTGGGAGCGTTAATTTTAAAGGCATTGCCGGAACTTTTTCTCTCACGTCAGGTACACTTACAGGAACTGTAGATTCTACAGTATCAAGTAATGGCATAATATCATTTGGAGGAAATGGGTCAATTACAGGAGATATAGGTAGTAGTAATGCAGTATCAGCTTTAAATTTTACAGGTACCTACACTGCAGATCTTGGAGGTGCGAACATCACGATTTCTCAAATAAATGCAAATGCGGATAATACAGGAACAGTAAAGTTAAGTAATGCAGGTGGAATGAGTTTTACAGGAACAGCTGGCGCACCCGCAACAAGGCTTAATACATTCCAGTGGACCACAGGAAAAGTTTTAACTTTATCTAACGCAGCTATATATGCAAGCACCTTAAATGGAATAGGCGCAGGATCTACTATAACAATCGCAGGAGATACTACTCTTCAAGGTTCTATCGGAACAAATGCAGTAACTACTATAAATAACGGTACTAAGTTAACTCTGTATGGCACTACTACCTATACTCCAACAATAAATGCAGCAAAT
>JANRKH010000069.1:0-8321 GCA_033763595.1 Rickettsiaceae bacterium | reverse complement strand
TCTTTAGTAATTTTAGTTTTTTTAGAGAAAGAGGAAAAACTAGTTTTTGTACTAAGCAATCTATCATCTTCTATTGTCTTTTGAAGAGTTTTTGCTTTTCCTAAATAAGCAAGTATGAGTTTATCATTTAATCTTATTGCTTCATTAAAGGACGCGATTGCATCCTCATATTTTGAAAGATTATCAAGGGCATGTCCTTTGTTAACGTAGGCACTTGCACAAAATTCATTATCTTCTGGTTTTCGCCTGATTGCTTCTCCATAGAAGAGGAGTGATTCAGTGTATTTTGAAAGATTACCAAGGGTAATTCCTTTGTTATTGTAGGCTTCTGCTAAATCCGGTTTTAGCCTGATTGCTTCATCATAGGATGGGAGTGCCTCCTTGTATCTTGAAAGAGTAAGAAGGGCATTTCCTTTGTTATTGTGGGCTTCTGCATCATTTGGATCTAGCCTGATTGCTTCATCATAGAAGAGGAGTGCATCCTCATATCTTGCAAGATTACTAAGAGCAAGTCCTTTGCTATAGTAGGCACTTGCATAATCTTGCTTTAGCCTTATTGCTTCATCATAGGAGAGGAGTGCATCCGTATATCTTGAAAGATTACTAAGGGCATTTCCTTTGTTATAGTAGGCTCTTGCACAAAATTCATTATCTTCTGGTTTTATACTGATTGCTTCATCATAGAAGGGGAGTGCTTCCTCGTATCTCGAAAGATTATAAAGGGCAATTCCTTTGTTAACGTAGGCATCTGCAAAATCCGGTTTTATCCTGATTGCTTCGTCATAAGAGAGGAGTGCATCCCCGTATCTTGAAAGAGCAATAAGCGCATTTCCTTTGTTATTGTAGGCTTTTGCACAAAATTTATTATCTTCCGGCTTTAGCCTGATTGCTTTATCATAGGCCTCAAGAGCTCCCTGATATTCACCCCGGCCGTAAAACTCATTACCAGCGTTAAAAGCTTGTGTGGCGGATAAAAAATTTCCAAAGTCTCCAATGTCAGTAAATAATGCATTAAATATATTTCTAAACATAGTTAAGTTACCTAATTATTTATGTTAAAATTATTTGTACTATATTATATTTTTTTTTCATTCTTAAGTCTCTAGCTTCATTCTATAAAAACTAGTAATTATTTTTACAATCTTGTTTTTTAAAAAATATAGAACATTATGTATGGTTTATGTAACTTACGTTTATCTGTTTGATTTTATGGCCAAAGAAACTCTATATGCTTTAGCTCTATTTAATTTTTAATTACTACAATTTCTTTGTTACTATGAGCTTATTTCTAACTATTTATTACTAATGTTTATTTCCAACAGTTAAGAAAGTTGATAACAAGCATATCTAACTATACA
This sequence comes from Rickettsiaceae bacterium, assembly GCA_033763595.1. Lineage (GTDB taxonomy): Bacteria > Pseudomonadota > Alphaproteobacteria > Rickettsiales > Rickettsiaceae > JANRKH01. Next base: position 6,963 of record JANRKH010000069.1, on the reverse strand, counting down.
ATAACGTTAACAGCTGTCAATCAGATTTTTTACAAGATTTGGAGTAGTAGATCTGGAATTTTAAGCGCGAAACTATTTAAAAATGGGATTTAATATAATCCATGAATAGTAAGTCGATAGAATATTCTTCTAGTCCTAATTTGGCTTCGATTTCCGCTTTAGTCAGATTGTCAAGTGTATCTACTAGCTCGTCATTTGATATAGTTTTTACTATTTGGCAAAATTTTGGGGCTATTTTGTAAAAAATTTGAGGTTTTAGTGATTTTACTGCAGACGCTAGATCGGTGCCATCCTGAACAAGTAATTGTACCTTAAGAAGATTAATATAGAATCTTGCAAGTGCTCTTAAAATCCATATATTACTTATGGATTTTGCCTTTAGTCTTTCTAGCTCTATAAAAAAATTTGCATAATTCTTTTCGGCAAATGAAGTACATAAGAGGTCTGGATCAGCATCTAGTTCATCAGAAATTGAGTTTATACAATCTTCTAATCTTATAGTTTGGTGATTTGTGCAAAATAGTAGTAATTTTTCTAATTCCGTCAGAATTAAGTTTCTATTGCCTTTTAGTTTTGTAGTTAAATAAACAAAAGCTTCTGTATCTATTTGTTTTTGTTCCTTTGTTATTATTTCTAGAACAAGTTTTGAAGTATCTCTTTCTTCGAGTGGGTAAAAAGCAATTACTGCAAGACTATGTTCTTTTTCGAAAAATTTTCTTAAAGAGTTACTTGTCTCGAGTTCATCTGTAATAATTACGGGAAAATTATTCCATCTTTGTAGAAGTAAGTCTTTCATATATGCATCAAATTTGCCGGGGCAATCGATTTTAATAATTGATTTTTCTTCGAGTAGGCTGGTGTTTGACAAAGCGGAGTGTAGTCTGGAAATTTCTGCGCTATTGATAGGCAGGGCGAGTGTTTTAGCAAGAGCCTTAATTGCGTGCTCTACAGAGCCTGTGTCAGGCCCGTATAATAATAGAGCGGTAATTTCCCCAATCTTTATTTTATTGTAAATGAGATTTATATCCTTTGTGTAATATTTCATTGATCTAATGTTTTTAGAATGCCCATAAGTATTTGTATTTCGTGCCTAGACAATTTGTCGATCCTAGTAAGAATATTGAGAATTTTTTGTTTTAGGAGATTTTCCTTTTCTTTGACCTTAAAAAAACCTTTATTATATAGACGTTCTGTTAGATGATTTTGGAAAAACTCAATATCCTCTTTGGTTGCAAGTAATTGATTATTTGTTAAATCTGGCCTATCTATTTGCTTGAATAATTCATAGCAAATTACAAGTACTGATTGTGCTATGTTAAGAGACGAAAACGCAGGATTTGTGTCGATTGTAATAATCTCGTTTGCCAAAGAAATTTCTTCGTTATTTAGTCCCCAATTTTCCCTGCCAAATAAAATTCCTACTCTCAAATTTTTTTGGAAATGATTTGTGATATTTTTCGACAGAATATGATTTTTATTCATATCTCTTTTTACGCTTGTTGTGGCGTATAGATATTCAAGATCCGAAATTGCATCATTGAGATTGTTAAAAATTTTGGCCCTTAAAATCAAATCTGAGGCTCCAACCGCAGAGCTTACGGCCTTCGGATTGGGCCATCCATCTCTTGGATTAACTATGCGGATTTCATGTAATCCAAAATTTTTCATCGCCCTTGCACATGCGCCTATATTTTCGCCGAGCTGAGGCGCAACAAGTATGATAACAGGAAAATTATTCTCCAAAGAACAATTCTCCTGTGCTAACTGAGTGAATCTGTCCACTCGAAATATGAAGCCTTATTTTTCCTTTAAAATCTATATCCATGAATTTGCCTGAAATTCTTGAGGCTCCAGTGCTTACGGTGATTATGTCACCTAGTCCTTTGGCTTTTTTTAACCACATTTCTCTTATTGACAAAAAACCACCAATGTTCCATTCATCATAAAGTGTTTCGAAATTAAGCATAAATGCGTGAAGCACATCTGTATTGTCCAGATCTCGTAATCCCTCATTATAGAGACTTGTGATGATTTTATCCCGAACAAAAGGCATTTGGGTTACGTTTACTCCAATTCCTATCACAAGGCTTTTTGCATTAGAATCAATTGATTCAAGTAAAATACCTGCTACTTTTTTGTCATTTAAAAGCACATCATTGGGCCACTTTAATTCTATTTGCGGCCTTAGCGAATATTTGTTAAAAAAACCTAATATAGCTCGTTCAAGCGCGAGACCAACAACAAAAGAGAGCTGGGACATTTGTTCCAAATCACGGTTAATTGGCACAATAACTGACATAAAAAGATTGCCAAGCGGTGATTCCCACTGTTTACCAGATCTTCCTCTGCCAAATGTTTGTTTCTTAGCGCACACAACAAGATATGAAGGAGATCCAGGGCTCATAGCTATTCTCCTAGCTTCATCGTTTGTGCTATCTATCTCATCGAGTAAAACGAGATTAAACTTATTGATCCAGCTTAAATGATTTTCCACTAGGTGATGGTATTGTAATGATTAATTGCCTTTTCAAGATCCTCCTTTGTATCTACTGAAATTGTAACATCATTAACATAGCATACCTTTATCAACATTCCATCTTCTAATGCTCTTAACTGTTCAAGTTTTTCGTTTTTTTCTAAATATGATTGCTTAAGTCCAACAAATTTGCCAAGAGACTCTGCTCGAAATGCATAAATACCATAGTGATATAAAAATTCCTCAGCATATATAGGTATGAAACTACGAGAGAAAAATAAAGCATTATCATTTTTATCAACAACTACTTTAACGTTGCTTTCGCCCATGACTTTGCTTTTTGGCACTTTTTGCACTGGCGTTACAATATCTGCGTTCGTACTTGCCAAAGTTTCCACAAGTTTTGCAACTGTTGTCGCCGAGATAAAAGGCATATCGCCTTGAACATTAACTATATATCTGAATTTGTCTTTATTTTCAAGCATTTGCCATGCTTTATAAACTCTTTCAGTGCCTGTTGTAATATGAGGATCTGTCATCACATGATTTACACCTAAGGACTTGACTTGCGCAGCTATCTCTTCATTATCAGTTGCAACCAAAATATTCTTGAAATCCGATGATGATAAATTTGAAACTACATGTTCAATTATCGATTTATCTCCAATTTGAATAAGCGGCTTCTTTGGAAGCCTTGTGGAATTTATTCTTGATGGTATTACTATCAATGTTTCATTGTAATAGTCAGGATTATTCATATCTACAATTTATTATAATTTATACTACCAATAACTATTGTAATTGCTTCTTTTAAAATATTAGTAATCTTGTTGTGCATTTATCTTTGCTCCTTTTGCATCATAAAGATCAATTTAAGATTTATAGGAAGTAACTTGGCTTTTATGGTTTAATTTACACGAAAATTAAAAATATATTGATTTTTGGTTCATGTGCAAGAAGTTTATGAAACAATTTTGTGCAAGGATTAAAATATTACTAAACTATAGAAGATATAATTATCAGTATAAGCTCGGATATTTAATTTAAGTATTTTCTTGACATTTAGCCAATTTTCATGCATAAAGCTCGTAAGTCCAAAGAGCCCGTAGCTCAGCTGGTAGAGCACTTGACTTTTAATCAGGGTGTCCCGGGTTCGAATCCCGGCGGGCTCACCAATATCATAATAATTTCTATGATGAAATAACGTTGGTGTGTAATATTTGTGTAATAGTAAGTATATTTGTTTTATAGGTCTTATGAGGATTAGTTTATAAAATTGAATGTCGTCAAATTGAATATCGTCAAATTGAATATCGTCACTTTAACCTTAATATTATAATTTTGAGTCTTAATTAGGCAATAAGATCAATATACCGGCTTTTTGCCAAGTTCTTTCGCATCTGTTTGCGTATTTCCATTTTTTGGTCAATAAAGTTAATTGTTCCAAAAATTCCTTTGAATAATTAGCTTTTACAATAAGCTACCATGTCTAACCCTCACTATAGTCATTAATATCAAAAAAATAGGTAAAGCCTCTAAAAAAAGAAATTGCCTAAAATTGTATTTATTGATATATTTCGGTACTTTGGTTATGGTAAAACCTGTTGCAAGTTTTGAAGCTAATTCTTGCAGTACCAGTCAAACCGAGTAGCCATGTTTAGTGCTAAGCATGAGCTTACAAGAGTTTTTAGGCAATAAAATAATGAGAAAGATATAAAATATTTGTGCGGCCATGGCGGAATTGGTAGACGCGCAGCGTTGAGGGCGCTGTTCTGCAAGGAGTGGAAGTTCAAATCTTCTTGGCCGCACCAACATAAATTGATATTTATATATTGAATCTACCCTAGTAGATGTTTTTTTGAACTTGAATTCGAATTAGATTGCTCATGGACTCGCATTTTGCTTATTTAAATATGCTAGGTCTTTCGAGTTTCGTTCTAAAGGTCAATATCAATTTTGTAATTTGTAATTAGTATACCTACTGATAAAAAGAATTTATAAAAGAGGACTCTTGATCCTATGGGTTATTAATTAGATGAGAATAATTTTTTTGGAACACTAGACAGTTCAATATAGTACGCACACAAACATATTCAGGGGCTTATGCACAACAAAGACGAGAATATTACCGAAATCATAAGCCACAATGACATTTACTCAAAATTTGAGCAAATCAAGACTCTACTCTCGGAAAATAACCTCGATAGCGCAAAGCAAACAATTCTAGAACTTCACCAAGCAGACCTTGCAGATTTAATAGATAATTTATCTTATGAAAATGCTTGTACGGTTTTTTCAATTGTTAGAGATAATTTTAACCCAGAATTATTGGTTCTTTTAAGCTCAAGATCAATTATGCTAGCTGTTGATTTTTATGGGCGTAAAACCATAGCAGAGTTCGTTAGTAAAATGGACGTGCAAGATGCTGTTGAATTTATCGATGAGCTCGAGGATGATCTTAGTTCGGAGTTGCTAGAGCTTTTACCTGAAGAAAATCGTCTTCACATACTCGAGGGCATTAACTATCCTGAGCATACGGCAGGAAGAGTAATGTCTAAAAAATATACATTATTTTATGAGCATTGGACCGTGGGTCAAGCAGTAGACTCGCTGCGAGTAGCTAAAAATTTACCAGATGAATTTCATGCAGTAGTAGTAGTAAATAATAAAAACCAGCCAGTTGGAACAGTCAGTTTGTGTGAATTATTAAAAAGCCCAAGGACAGTTGCTTTAAAAAATATCATTCATAACGACTTTAAAATAGCTGATACAAACACCTCGCTAAATGATCTATCTTATATTTTTAAGCACTACGCCCTTACGGTTGTTCCCGTTATAAGCAAGGCTGGCAAAGTGGTAGGTACAATTTCGATTGAAAATATGTTATTTATTATTGAAGAGCAGGCAGAGGATGCGCTTTTGCATTTTGGAGGGGTGAATGAAATAGACACTTATGAAACATCGGCAACAGCAGCGAAGCAAAGATTTCCCTGGCTATTTTTGAATCTCATAGCCGCTTGCTTTACTGTGATTGTTATTAATTTCTTTGAGGATACGATCCAAAAAATTGTTGCTCTTGCTTCATTGATGTCTCTAGTTACATCGATGAGCGGCAATGCTGCAATGCAAACAATGACTGTTACGATAATGGCTATTACTAACAAAGATACATCAAAGTCCAGGAGCATAAGGCTTATTTTAAAGGAGTTTTTAACGTGCGGTATTAATGGCTCTGCTTTTGCTTTACTTGGCGGGGTCATTGTGGCTTATACGTTTAATGATATTTTACTGGCACAAGTTTTTGGCGCCTCGGTTATTATAAATTTCCTGTTAGGAGGCCTCCTCGGGTCAACAATACCTATAGCACTAGATAAATGCAAACAAGACCCGGCTTTATCTTCAGGGGTCATAGTCGCTGCATTTACTGATGGAATTGGGTTTCTTATTTTTCTCGGCCTTGCAAAATTAACTCTTACATGAGTCGTCACGCCAAAAACGGAAATTATACCAAATCTCTAGAATTAAATAATACTAGGAGCAAGTCACGAAGCCTACTCTCGTGTTAGGTGAGTGACGAGCTAGAAGAAAGTACTTAAAAATGGGATTTGGTATTATATTATACCTCCGGTCTTTTTGCTACGTATTCTGCTTGCACTTCTTTCTTGAGGAAGCTTTGTGAAACAGGGTCTATTATTTTACTAAGAATTTGGAATGACTAAGCCTTCTAGAACTCAACCCTGATAAAGTTCGCTAGACTCTTGCTCGATCAGGCCAAGTAAGGTGTTTGGCGCAGTTTCTGTTATTGATGATCTTACTTGATCCTCAGTAGAATCTTTATAGTCAAAAATATCTGTAAGCTTACTAACTCCTCTTGAAGTGAGTGGATATTTTGTTAATTCTTTGAGCATTTCTCTATTTTCCTTTTTAGATAGGAAGTTAAGAAGTGGGTCATCATATATTATGCCTTGCAAGATGAATATACTTCTACTATGTAGAGTCTGCTGCGTTATGTATGAGGAGTTATGGGTGTGTGATATTATCTCTTCATAGAATCTATTAGCTAGTTTTTCTTTATCTTCTTCTGTGTGAATAACAATATTCTCATCAGCCAAATAAGTCTCTATTAACTTACCTGCATCAATTGCGCCAAGCTTTTCATGTAAAGATTTATATTTTGCGCCATATAGAACTTCATCGAATGTTTGTCCTATTGTTTCAAAGAGTTTTCTTATTTTATCAATGAATCTTCTATCTTCTTCTTCAAATGAAGTTTCTGTTAGGCTTAATATTTTCTGCTGATAATCAGAATTAGACACTATCCTATTTACAAGTTTTCCAGCAAAATTATATATTTCTATATCAGTTGCTGCAAGATGAGTTATTTTCCTTGCGCTTGTCTTTAATTCTTTTGTTTTTACAAAGTCATTAACACGAGTAAGTACCTTATCTACTATTAATGTTCCAGGTATGATAGATGCAAGAGATGA
>JANRKH010000068.1:0-9917 GCA_033763595.1 Rickettsiaceae bacterium | reverse complement strand
TATCATATTTAGCACCAAATCTATTTTTTGCTCTCCTATTATATCTTCTAACCTTATTATATACTTAGATTTCATTTCTACTGCATCATCAATAGTCTTTGCGTAAGTTTCTACATATAAGTCTATATCACCACCTTTTTTGGTTAAATCAGCCCTTGAGCCAAAAACCCATAACCTATCATTTGGTAAGAAAACCTGTTTAAACACAGTCTCAAGTGCTATCATATCAAAAATAGATAGTCTGACTATTTTTTTATGCGCGACCATCCAAAATTCTCTATCCACCCTTTTCCATATAACAAAACCGGCTTTTTCGTATGTATTAACGCCAATTTCATTCTTGCATTTGGGATCCGCAAATATATAGCGATAATTTGGAAAACCATAAGTTTCAAGAAATAGCTTTATAGAATCAGCGCCCAAACCCCTCCCCAAGGCCTCTTCTTCGCCAATAAAAATATCTATAGCACCAAGGCTTTCTGGTAGACCTGAAAGTGGTTTGCTTCTAGGAAAATCGTACGCATTATAAACCTGAATGTATCCAACTGGATTTTGGTTGTTATGGATAATAAAGCCTTGAATGGGTCTCTGTACTCCGCCTTCAAGCTTATAGCCTTTGATGTATGAGCTATATTTTTCATGCACCAACTCCAATGTATACCTTACGTCCTGGTCATACCATTTTTTGATATGAGGAGATTCCAGCCACTTTAGCAGGAGAGGGAAATGTGATTCATTAAGTGGTTTAAAGGTGATGGTCATAATCTACTCGTGCTTTTCTAGAATTCTAAAGGCTTTTGGCAAGGATGCTAAATAGCTTCTCGCTCTCTGGTCCTCGCTCCACCGAGCACGAAGGGCCACGCTCATTTTGCCCTGGAATAAATTTAAGTATTGCACTTGTTTTGACTCTGAGGTCATATCAAAACTAAACTATCTATGCATAATAGACCTCTTTGAAAAACTCGAACATAACGAGCAAGTCTTAGGGAAGCACGCGGGAAGCTATAAATCGTAAGGCGTAACTGTGGGCAAGCTAGGATCCTGGTGTTATTCGTGCGGCCGAGGTAATTGCTTCTATGTAGAGTTTTAGGAGAGGTCTAAAGCGCATTAGATCGTTCAATGTTTAGGCGCAATAATACTGATTCCAAATCTTATCTCATACTTTATCAGGAGTCAAATAGTTTAGACAACCAGAACATAGCTAAACTATTGTAAGATAAAATTCCGGTATAATTAAGAGATTAAACATGAATCCAAAATAGGCTCCTCTAATTGCGTTCTTGGATTATTTCTTTTTCAAAGCATTTACGCTCAAAAATTCTTCAATGAGCCACTTTAAATCCTGTAGAATAAGTTTTAAAACTTAATTATGATAGGCTTCATAATTAAATGACGAATTTAAATGCATCATATTATAAAAATTGGGGCTAGAGTAATCGAAGAAAAAATACAAGCTCTTGCATTACTAAAGAGTAATATCCCAAAGGATTTTGAGGAAGCGGTAAAAGCAATTTTGCTTTGCAAAGGGGCAATAATCACTTCTGGCATCGGGAAAAGTGGATATATAGCTCGAAAAATTGCTGCCACCTTATCTTCAACAGGCACAAAATCTTTTTTTGTGCATGCGGCCGAGGCAAGTCATGGAGACCTTGGTATGATCGGACAAAATGATATAGTTGTGATTTTATCTAATTCTGGCAATACGCATGAACTATTAACTATCATAAATTATTGTAAAAAAAATGATATTCCTATCATAGGAGTGACTATGAATGCAAGATCTCATCTTGCTCGTAATAGTAAGTATTTGTTATTAATTCCCGAGGTGATGGAGGCCTCAAGTACTGGAGCTCCAACAACTTCAACTACTTTAATGATAAGCTTACTCGATGCATTTGCTATCGCTATTCATGAAGAGCGAGAATTTAAAAGGGAAAATTTTCTTGAGTTTCACCCTGGAGGCACTATAGGATCGAGGGCATCCTCTGTATTATCTGCTATGGTACCGATTACTGATGTGCCTTTTGTAAATATTAATAGCCTCATGTTCCATGCAAATATAGTGATGGTCTCCAAATCATTTCCATTTATAATCGTATATGATCAAAATGGAGATGTATGCGGTATCATCAGAGCAAAACATATCAAAAATGCTATCGAAGAAAATGCGCTTAACATGCCAGTTTCAGAGATTATGGAAAAAGATCTAGAATCGATAGAAAAAAACATGGAGCTTAGAGAAGCGGCCGCTATTATTATCAAAAAAGAAAAAGACCATGTTCTTGTTAAAGATCAAAATAAAGTAATAGGTATTATTACATTAAAGGAGATATCAGATCTTATCTGAAATGTAGACTATAGTCAATTAGCTACGTTGTTGACTCGTCGCTCACCTAATACTCATAGGCTTCTCTCCTCGCGCCTAGTATCTAATCCAACCTAAAAGACTATATACTACATGCTAGGTGAGCGACGAGCTAGAAGCAAGTACTTAAAATGAGATTTGGTATAAGTTTTTCGAAGAGGTCTATTCTAACGTTGCAATAAAATGATCAAGATCATCTATTCTCCTAAGCTCATTAGTCTTCATATCACCTAAGGAAATAGGTCCATATGAAATTCTGATCAGTCTTGATATTTTTAAGTTTATATGTTTGAAAAAATTGCGTATTTCTCTATTTTTTCCCTCAAAAAGCTCAAGTTCAAACCAATTATTTACCTTCCCACTCTTTATTAATTCAATTCGGCAAGGCTTATATTTAACTCCGTCAATTAAAGGTCCTTGCCGTAACTTTTGAATATCAGAATCAGTGTACTTACCAAAAACCTTTACGTGATACTTTCTAGAAAAATTATTTTCAGGAAGCTCTAGTTTTCTCGCTAGAAAGCCTGAATTTGTCAAAAGAAGCAAGCCTTCGCTTTCAATATCTAGTCTACCTACTGAGATTATGTGAGGGGATTTTAGTTTGATATTGTCAAATACAGTTGACCTATTTTGTGGATCTTTGTGGGTAGTAATAAGGCCCCTGGGCTTATAATATTTCCAAATTTTTGGCTCTTCTTGACTTAGCTTTATACCTTTCACTTCTACAATGTCAGTATCCTGAACAAATGAAATTATATCTCTAGTTAATACTCCGTTTAACATCACCTCACCTTGCTCAATAAGCTTTTCCGCTTCTCTCCTTGAGCAGTAACCACATCTACTAATGTATTTTGCAAGTCTTTGTGCATTTGCCATTATATTTCCGAATTATTTATCATATTGAAAATTTGCAGTCTTTCAGATATATTCGTCAAAATTTTACAAGACCGCCCAAAATAGTGATTTTCATGAAGAAATCTATTCCAGGTCTTCTATATACCATAAAGACTCTTGCGAGTCGATACATAGACTATTTGTATTTACTTGCGCTAGCGTTCCTCCTGACATTGAATCTTTAGAGTAGGGTGCGATTATTTGGTCGCTTGCGGCAGAATTTATTGTACCTACTGAATCTTCTGAGATAGATTGCTTTAATAAATTAGATTCATTAACTTCAAAGTGCCATTTATTGATACAATATTCTTCTGAGAATGGGGCATCTTTAGCGCTTATAAATCCATTAGACATTAAATTTTTTATTATTTCCGCAGTTTTGCATATTTGCCTTTCTTTTTCTGCTTTTAGTTCCCAGGTTTTTGCTTTCTTCTGTCTAATCAAATTTTCTAGATCGATTTGATTTGCTTTGAGAGAAAAGTATTGTCCGAATGCCTCTTCGGCATGATAGCGAATTATACTGTCGTTTTTGTGGTATAATACTTCCTCCAGAAGGTCTGTTGGGGGAGTTAGCGTCGAAATTTGGTCGTTAATCGACTCTAGCAAATTTTCTTCAATTGTTGTACTAAGATTATACACTCGCTGTGTATGACCCAAAATTTTTTCCGATAAAGGCGATAAGATATATATAGTTATAGGACTAACTTTACTTAAATTTTCAAGATGAGCAAATTCGTCAGTAAATTTTTGAATCAAGGCCTCTGTGAACTCCTCGCCAAGATAGTTTTTGACATTCTCAAATAGATTATTTGCTTTTTGAGCAACGGCTATACCAAGCATTTTGTTAAACTTAGCGATAGATGAGTTTGTAATGATTATACTAGAAGCTCTATCGTATCCACCTACATCCTCTAAAAATTTAAAGAAGAATTGATAGAAATTTTCATGATATTCTTGAGGTAATTTATTTAATTCTCTTATAAAAAGTATTTCCCTTTTTGATGGCTCTATACCACCAGGTTCCTGTGATAGTTGATTTACTTGCTTTGCGCACTCTTGTTCTGTTATTAGTGCTCTCTTATAACTTGCATCTTGTAAAGATGTGACGGTGGTTTCATCGCTCGTAAAATAAAGTATGTATGATAGCGATGGCGCTGCGTTTTGCGCATCAACTTGAGAATGATCAGATTTATTTGAGTTGTCTTCAATTATATCATTTACAGATAGAATTTGAGGAAGACTAATATTATTAATCTCGTGCTTGATTGAATCTTGGACATTCAAAACAGCTGAGAATGTATTAATTTGCGGTGCACTTATGTTCCCATCTCTAGATTGATCTCTACGGACGTCATAGCCTTGATCATCGCTCATTTCAGAAAAATCTGTGTCAACGCTTTTAGAACTTTGCGAAGAGCTAAAAATACTGGACAACAAACCAGACAAGAGATCTGAAAATAAACCATATAAATGCTTTATTGGTGAATAAGTTTGAGGTAAATGTGAATCTATACTATCTTCATTAGATTTTTTGCTACTAAGGGATTTCAAATAATCGATCGGCTTAATTTTCATAAAAATATATTTTTTATTGATAACTTAATTTTATCTGAAGCAGTATTAACATGAAAGAAAAAGCATTTATTTCTATTTATTTAAAATATAATAATAAATTTTTATTTTTTATTAAATTTTCAAAATGATTATATTTAGAATTCTGGGTAGACGAAGATTTGCAAGCTAATTGTAAGATTTTTTATTAAATTTTTTTTATATTATTCTTACATTTCTATACATATCTTGTTGTTTTTTTGCAATATTCATAAGATCTCTCCACAAAACTTATAATTAGAGCCTAGGAATTTTTAGGACAAAAGTAGCCTTTATACTTGAACAAAGATAAATATAAAGAGGAGCGAAAGGTTTTTTTGACAACAAAATTACCACTCAAAGCGCAAGGTATAATTATAAATGTGATTTGATTTACTTACTTGTAATACCAAGTCCCATTTTTAAGTACTTATCGTATAGCTCGTCGCTAAAGGCTTACACGAGAGTAGGCTTTGTGAATTGCTCCTAGTATTATTTAATTCTAGAGATTTGGTGTAATAAATCGGAGACAATTTATATCTATTTTTTCTATATACCTCAAACATCCTCATCAAAACACGTAATACCAAATCCCATTTTTAAGTACTACTTTGTCGCTCGTCGCTCACCTAGCATGTAGTAGTCTTCACTCCTCGCTCCTAGTATTATTTAATCTGGGATTTGGTATAACATTTAGATTGGGTTTTTGGAGCAATTTAAGTGTTTTAGAATTAACTCCAGATGTTGTTCAAGAGGAGCTGACTCAAAACTTCCTGTGTAGTAGGTAGATTATGAATAAGCAAGGAATTAAAGCTTATCAGCATTGGAAGCGAGATAGTCGGCTATACCTTCTGAAGTTGCATTGATTGCGTCCTTTCCTTTTGTCCATCCGGCAGGACAAACTTCGCCATGTTCTGAGAAATGATCCCAGGCATCAATAGTTCTAAGTATTTCTTCAATATTTCTTCCAATTGGCGCATCATTTACGCTAAAGCTTCTTAAAATAAAGTTTTCGTCAATAAAAAACGTGCCTCGCAAGGCAAAACCGTCATCACCAAGAACATTGTAAGCCTTTGAAATTGATTTTGATAGATCCGAAACAAGCGGAAATTGTATATCGCCAATACCTCCTTTGTTATGAGGTCTTCTTTTCCATTCTAGATGAGAAAAATGAGAATCAACCGAAACTGCTACTATTTTTGTATTACGGGCTTTAAACTCACTCAAGTGATTATTAAACGAAATTATTTCCGAAGGACAAACAAATGTAAAATTCAGTGGATAGAAGAATAATACGCACTTTTCCCCTGAGCAATAGTCCGAAAGACTGAATTCCTGGTTAATAGAATTATCATGCATTATTGCTTTTGCGATAAAATTTGGCGCAGACTTTCCTGTAAAAATATTTTGCATTTTAGCTCCTTAAGATTGTTGTTTTTATTAGGCCTCTCGCAAAAACTCAGCTTTTACCAAGAGAGTAGACCATAGCTTTAGTTCATAATTAAGCGAGTATATTTTTTAGTACAAACTTTTAGTACAAACTTGTCGTTACTGGTCGTTGCTTAAAAATTCTCACTAAAAATTCCGGGCCAAGATAGAGTTTTTTGAAGCGGTCAATTATTTAATTTATTGTACAAACTCCCGAAGAGAAAACTGCACAAAATTATACTACCAATCGTTAGATATGGAGTATCTTCACACATGATTGCGAAAAATGAGATCCTAAAAATTCATTTCTATAATTTAATTGAAAAATGATATTACACTATAATCTATATCTAAACAAGTGACAACAAATCCAAAACCACCTTTTTCCTACCAAGCTTTTACTACGCCGTTTTATCTAGTATAGTAGACATTGTTACTTGGTGCCCGTATCATCAATTCTTAAATGAGGCACCAATGAAAACACTGTCTAATATCAAATAACATTTTGAATCATCAAGCTAAATGATCAAGCTAAATGATCTAAACGAAATTGAAGCTAGACTCACCTGTGAACTCGTATTTATATACGCTATACGCTAGCTCATCCTAAAATTCTTTTGTTCAGGCTTAATTCTAGAGACTTGGTATAACTTATTATCTTTTGCAAATGCCATTAATGAACGCGTAGCCTAAACCTCTTTCACTCTTTCTTTCATAGAGTGAGGGGGGCATGAAATAATCTCGAGACACAAATAGACTCGAAACATATCGCAGGGCTCTATAGTCATTACTCTTGTCCGCTTTTTATTCAAAATCTAGCAATGAACTTAATGTTAAGACTAATCCAAAATCGGTCACAAATTTTTGATAACGAACAGCACTCAGGTTAATTTTATCGATTCAGCCATGTGATCAAAAAACGTAAAGATACAAACTAAAAAAATTCTATTCAACTTCCCCTGGAAGATTTAAACAGTAACCGGATGATCTGACTGTCTTGATGAAAGGAATCTCTCCATCTTTTAGCTTAATTAGAGATCTTAACCTGTTTACGTGCACATCTACTGTTCTTGTTTCAACTCTCTGATCAACCCCCCAAACATAATCCACAATTTGCTGCCTTGAAAAAATAGTTCTCGGAGACTGTGCAAGTAATTGCAATATTTTAAATTCTGTAGGACCTAAATGAATATTTTTTGCCCCCCTTGTCACTTTAAACGTTGCAAGATCCATACTTAGATCTTTATGTTTAACAACCTTATCTTGAAATACAGGCTTAGATTTTCTTAGTAAATTTTTTATTGAAATCATTATATCGTTAGGAGTATAAGGCCTATACACAACTTCGAGCTCTAAACTTTCAACAGATTTTATGGATTCGAGTGGTGTATTTTCATCCATTATTAGAATTACCGGGAGATTAGCGCATGCTTCCACGCTCCTAAGCTGATTAATAGCATCTAAAGCTGAAATGCCAAGATTTTTAATGCTCAAAACAGCTAAATTTGGTTTGTTTACTTTAAGAATTCGCAAAGACGTTTCAATGTCTGGTGCTCTTAGCACCGTAAACCAGTATCTTTCGATCGTGTTGCCTAAAGCGGTCCTAAGTAAATCGTCTTTTTCAATAACAATAACTTTCGGCGGTAATTTATCAGTCATAATAATGCATAATTATTTATCAAAATATAGATCCCTCAAATTTGATGGAATCTAATCTAATTGTCAACTAAAAGTTTTGGATTTTTAATATTTTATGTTTTATCCGTTAAATAACGGAAAACTACTTTTCTTATAGATGATTTAAAAAAAGAATTGCAACAAAAAAATTATAGTTTCAAAAAAAATTTTTATTGCCTTCGCCAGATTCTGATTGCATAAATCAAATTTAATGGTATAAGTATAAATTTTAAATTTCAAAACAAATACTAAATTATTCAGTTCAAAGAAAGCATCGCAAGGAAAGCGTTGTACTTATTGATTTAGCGTTGATTAAAGCTTTTGAGGGGCCCGCGCAGTTGAGCATTGCGCCAATTGACTCGCAAATAACTGGCTCAAAAGACCTGGCTCAAAAGAACGGATCTAAAAGACTGAACCTTGTTGGATATATTTAGCGCGCATTCAGGTTTAGCGTGCATTCAGGCGTGAAGCTTGATTTTATTTGTTTAGTATTATTTGTACATAATTTATTTTATTTGAGGACATTATATAATGGCGTTTTACGAGATTACACTAATTATAAGACAGGACGTCTCTAGTACGGATGTCGACAGGTTAACAGATCAGTTTACTGAAATACTAGCTAGTCATGGCTCTAAAGTTCACAATACGGAGTATTGGGGATTAAGAAGTCTTGCATATCCAATTAATAACAATAAAAAAGGTCATTATGTTATGATAGTCGCAGAGTCTAGTTTTGAAGCTACATCAAAGTTAGAATCTAAAGCTAAATTAACTGAAGATATAATAAGATGCCTAACTGTAAAAGTTAAAACTTTAAATAAAAAACCTTCACCAATTTTAGATAGCAAACTTGAAACGTATGATGACATCGTAGATGTCACAGCATCAATATAGGAGATTTATGACTGAAACATTAAGCGACGGTAAAACGTTAAAAAGAGTGGCCGATAGAAACACTAAGAGATTATTCTTCAAAAGAAGGAATGGTTGCCCCCTTTCTGGACCAGACGCTCCAGTAGTTGATTATAAAAACCCAGCTTTGCTAGCGAAGTTTATATCAGAAGGTGGTAGGATCCTGCCTAGCAGAATAACAAATGTATGCGCTAAAATGCAGCGACGTTTGAAGAGATCTATCAAGAGAGCAAGAGTTCTTGGTTTACTTCCATTCACATTCACAGCAAATAAGTAAGTTTATTATGAAAGTAGTAATGCTAAAACCAAAAAAAGGTCTAGGAAATATCGGTGAGATTGTTGAAGTTAAGCCTGGATATTCGAGAAATTACCTTATACCAAAAAATATAGCAATAAGAGCAACAAAACAAAATCTTGAACTATTTGAAAAGAAGAAAGTTGATTTACAAGAGTCTAATGCCAAAATGCATGCGAAAGCAAAAGAGCAAGCAAAACTTGTATCTAACAAAGACTTTACTTTCATAGCGCAGTCATCTGATGATGGCAGGTTGTATGGCTCTATAAGCTCAAGAGATATTGCTAATGAAATATCAAAGATCGCTGAAGGGGTTGTTTTTTCACAAATTTCATTACAAGCCCCAATAAAATCTATAGGAGTTTTTGAGGTTGATGTTCACCTACACTTTGACGTAGATGCAAAAGTAATTGTTAACGTTGCAAGATCTGAAGCTGAAGCTCATGACGCCCTCACAAAATTTAAGAATAAAGTATCAAACCCCGAAGCAGAAGACTTCTCTCGCAACGTAGATGTTGCTTAGAGAATAATGCCAAATCCCAGAATAAATTTGACGCATGAATTTTAGGGCGAGCCACCTTAGTATATATAGGATAGGTACGTAAGGCTTGAGTCAAGCTTCAATTTATCCCAAACTTCCTAAAATAAGCACGTAATATAATTGCTACGCAATAGATAAACTACGCCTTTAGGGCATTTTTATTGCTTTTGCATATTACGTGTGTTAGCATATTCACGTAATAATATATGTAT
>JANRKH010000067.1:0-27221 GCA_033763595.1 Rickettsiaceae bacterium | reverse complement strand
ACTGATTTTGAGTAGATAAAGAGTTTTTTCCTTTTTCTTCAGTTTCTTTTATTTCTTCTTGATTATTCATCATAGTTAAGTTGCCTGTTATTATTTTATTAGTTTATGTTGATTATTATTCAAACCTTAAAATTCTCGCTTGAAACTTCAAGCCTTAAACTTCGCACTTTAAACTTCGTAAGTAAGATAGCATTCTAACTACTCGAAATGACATATACTCGAAACGTCACATACTCGAAACGCTAACTACTCGAAATGTCACATGCTCGAAATGCTAGCTACTCGAAATGACATATACTCGAAATGCTAACTACTCGAAACGTCACATACTCGAAACGCTAACTACTCGAAATTTCCTAGTAATTCCCTAATCAAAATTCATCTAATTTAAGAGAATAATATAAATTTAAGAGAATAATATAACTTATAGTTAATTAGTAACAATAGTCTTAACAGCTGTCAATATGATTTTTCGGTAAATTTATGATATGTATATATTTCTACACAAAATCCTTGATTTCACGCCCTAATTTCGCTTCATGATTTCCTTATGATTTTTGTTCTCGGATCCGCCATGTATACTATACTTAATACACTTAGGTTTTCTTGCGAGAAAATGCCTATAAACCCTTTCGTTATATAGAAATATACACAGAACATAGCTAAAATATAATTTATCAAGCTTGAAATTTAGGTAATCATAATTATCTTACTGTAATAAGCATAAATTCGCTTTGTGCATAATTATCCCTATCAATTCTAAAAAATAATTGGTAGAATTTGAAAATCTAATTATTTAAGTATAAATGATGAAAGCTCCTCTCCCACTTTTAGCCCTAAGAGATGTTGTATTATTTCCAGGTATGATTGCGCCTATCTACGTAGGTAGAGAAAGATCTGTAAAAGCAGTAGATTTTGCGAAAAATACTGGCACTCCAATTTTACTCACATCTCAAAAATCCTCATCAATAGATGAGCCGTCTATTTCTGATTTGTATGAAGTTGGTCTTCAGGGTCATATTTCTCAGGTAGCAAGACTGCCCAATAAACACATGAAAATTCTTGTGGAAATTAATCATAGAGTGCGCCTTAAGATAAAAAATAATGAAGCTGGAGATTTTTTTGAGGCTGAGTATGAAATGCTCCCAGATCAGGAAATAAGCAATATAGAGGAACTAACGCGCAAAACCTCTGAGCTTATAGTTGCATTTACTGACTATGTTAAGATTAATAAAAAAATTAATCCTGAGGTACTTGCATCCTTTGTCGATCAAAAAAATCCAGCGCACATAAGCAATCTAATCGCGACGCATTTAACATGCAAAATGTCTGATAAGCAGCTGCTACTTGAAATGACAAACATCTCAAAAAGAGTAGAGGTTATCGAAACAATAATCGCAGGCGAAATATCTAGCATCCAAACTGAACAATCTGTTCAACAAAGAGTAAAGAAGCAAATAGAGAAATCCCAAAAGGACTACTATCTTAACGAGCAGATGAAAGCAATCCAGAAGGAATTAGGAGATGGCGAAATTCAAGAAATAGCTGAATTTGAAAAAAAAATCGAAAGCCTTAAATTATCGCACGAAGCCAAAACTAAAGCGCAAAGCGAACTAAAAAAGCTTAAAGCAATGAATCCTGCATCATCCGAATCTGGAGTTGTTAGAAATTATCTAGAGGTTTTGCTTGGGCTTCCATGGGGTATGTTTTCTAATGCAAAAATAGATGTAACAAAAGCGGAAAAAATTTTAGAGCGTGATCATTATGGCCTAGAGAAGGTTAAAGAGCGTATAATTGAGTATCTTGCAGTTTTACAAAGATCCAAAAAGATCAAAGGTCCAATCATATGTCTTGTCGGACCTCCAGGAGTTGGCAAAACATCTCTAGTCAAATCTATAGCAGAGGCAACTGGCCGGAAATATTGTAAATTTTCCCTTGGCGGCGTTAGGGACGAAGCGGAAATTAGGGGTCATAGAAAAACATATCTAGGGTCCATGCCTGGCAAAATCATTAACTTACTTAAGAAAACTAAAACTTCAGATCCAGTAATGTTACTAGATGAAATAGATAAAATGAGTTCGGATTTTAGAGGAGACCCTGCATCTGCAATGCTTGAAGTATTAGATCCAGAACAAAATGCACATTTTGCTGATCACTATCTTGAGGTTGAGTATGATCTATCAAATGTTATGTTTATCGCTACAGCTAACACACTTAATCTGCCAAGACCCTTGC
Organism: Rickettsiaceae bacterium; assembly: GCA_033763595.1. Lineage (GTDB taxonomy): Bacteria > Pseudomonadota > Alphaproteobacteria > Rickettsiales > Rickettsiaceae > JANRKH01. The sequence goes on along the minus strand of JANRKH010000067.1, from coordinate 24,986 downwards.
TTGATAGAATGGAAATCATAAGAGTATCTGGTTACGTAGAAGAAGAGAAAATGCATATAGCAAAAAAACATCTCATCGCCAAAATCTCTAAAGATCATAATATAAAAAACGGCGAGTTTAGCATAAGCGATGATGCAATCTTGAGCATAATTAGATTCTATACCAAAGAATCTGGCGTTAGAAATTTAGAGAGGGAGCTTGCTTTATTAATTAGAAAATCTCTGCGTAAAATTTTGAGCGATAAGAACATCAAGTCTGTTCATATTGAAACTAAGGATTTAGAAGGGTATTTAGGGGTCAAAAAATTCAATTATGGACAAGCTGAAAAGCACGATCAAATTGGTGTTACGACTGGCCTTGCATATACTGAAGTTGGAGGAGATTTACTCTCGATTGAATCAGTTTTAGTACCGGGTAAAGGAGAAATCAAAGCTACGGGAAAACTTGGAGATGTTATGAAAGAGTCAACTCAGGCGGCTTATAGTTATTTCAGATCCGAAGCTGCGAATCTTGCAATTAATACAGATAAACTAAAGGATCATGATATACATTTGCATGTGCCTGAAGGCGCAACTCCAAAAGATGGACCTTCTGCTGGAATAGCAATTTTTACTACCATCACCTCTTTGATTACAGGGCGCCCGGTAAGTAAAGATATAGCGATGACGGGCGAGATCACTTTGAGAGGCAAAGTGTTACCAATAGGAGGACTGAAAGAAAAATTACTTGCAGCTTCTCGCGGCGGTATCAAGAAGGTTTTAATACCCGAGGAAAACGTCAAGGACTTGAAAGACATTCCAGAGAGTATAAAATCTGCGCTTAAAATAGTTCCAGTCAGCACAGCAAAAGAAGTGATCAAAGAAGCTTTGGTAGACTTTAAAGCTGATTTAAACACTATAAACACAGAGAATAATCCAGGCATAATGGGAAGTCCTCAGATTTTACCGACGGAAGAAGTAAAACTTGAAGAAATGAAGCTTATTTAATATGCTACAAACAGATGTACTTATTATAGGAGCAGGCCCGGTAGGTTTGTTTGCATCTTTTGAAGCCGGATTATTAGGCATGAAGACGGTTATTGTAGATGGTCTTAAGATTATTGGAGGTCAATGTAAGGCTCTTTATCCAGAAAAACCAATATACGATATACCAGGTTTCTCGGAAATTTCAGGTGCGTCTTTGATTGATAAATTAGAATCTCAAAGCTCACGATTCAGGCCCATTTATATCCTAGGAGAGCAACTAATTTCCTTTTCCAAAGATGGAGAGCACTTCGTATCTGTTACAGACAAACAGACGCATATTAAGTCAAAGATTATATTGATTGCCGGCGGTGGAGGTTCTTTCTCGCCCAATAAGCCCCCTTTAAAAAATTTAGGGGAATATGAAAATAAGTCCGTTTTTTTTAGTATAGATAATGTAAGTAAATTTTATGGCAAAAAAATTGTGATTGCAGGAGGGGGTGATAGTGCTATAGACTGGGCTTTAGCGCTTGCAGATAAAGCATCGAAACTATACTTAATACATAGAAGAGAAAAATTTAAAGCTGCCCCAGCAAGCGCAGGCGAGCTTGCAAGGCTCTCAGCGAAAGGTTTGATCGAGATTATAGCGCCTTATCAGCTAAAAGATCTAGATGGTCAAAATGGTATTTTAACTCATGTTATTATTTGTGATTTGAGCGAAAATATAAAAAAAATTGAAGCTGATATTCTGCTGCTTTTTTTTGGACTGACGAATGATCTTGGACCACTAAAAAACTGGGGACTTGAACTGAGCTCTGGAAGTATAAAGGTTGATCAGGCATCTCAAATGACTAACATAGAAGGGATTTATGCTATTGGCGATATTTGTTACTATAATGGCAAATTAAAGCTTATTTTAACAGGTTTTGCCGAAGCTGCATGCGCTCTGCATCATGCTTATTCTAAGGTTTTTGATGGTAAAATTTTGCACTTTCAACATTCAACATCGAAGAATTTTAAGTCTTGAATACTTACTGACGTATTTTCACGTAATTGATTAATATTATTATAAAATATTGGACTTTGTTATATTTATTGCTATTTTAGTTTGATTCAAGTAAAGAAAAAATATGAAAATTTCGGCAAACTCTATAAGATCTGGAAATATACTAGTTATTGATGGCGAACTTTGGTCTGTCAGCAAAAACCCTGAACATACAAAACCTGGCAAGGGTGGTGCTTATGTACAGGTGGAAATGAAGAATTTAAGAACAGGAGCTAAGCAAAATCAGAGATTCAGCTCATCAGAAAATGTTGAAAAAGCGTATCTTGAGCAACGGGACTTTAAGTATTTATATAATGATGGCGAGTTTTTAGTGTTTATGGATAGTGTAAGTTTCGACCAGATAAATCTTTCTGAAGAGATCTTAGGCGATAGATTGCCTTTTCTTCAAGCGGACATGGAAGTTAAGCTTGAATTTTTCGGAGAAAAGCCGCTAAACGTTATCCTGCCTAATACTTTGGTTTTAGAAATCTCTAGTACTGAACCTGTAATAAAAGGCGCAACTGTAACATCAACATACAAACCAGCAATTCTAGAAAATGGCATAAAAGTTATGGTACCATCATACATTGAATCAGGGCAAAAAATTGTTGTTAAAACCGAAGATGTATCATACGTAGAAAGGGCAAAATAGTGTCTATTTTTTATGAGTATGTTCAAAATCCTATAAGAAAAGCCACAAGAAACTTGCTAAGGGATTATAACGAAATAAATCTAATGCAATCTGGGGATTATACCAAAACCTTGAACTTTGCTAAAAGCTCACTAAAAAGAACTAGTGAACTATTAGTGATAGAGCTTGAAAAACTCAATTTTAATTCCATTATATTTGATAAAGCTGATTTCGAAGAAGCTATTAGACTGAAAAATCTGAATTCTGGTTCTTCTAGCTATAATGTTCATCTACTTGTAAACCCCCTTGATGGCATTGAAAATTTTTCAAGAGCTTTACCTTTTTTTGGGGTTTCTATAACGCATCTAAAATACGAAAATGGAAAGTTTTTGGAATTTTCTTCGGTCATTTCTATACCATCCGAACTCAATATCATTTTTGCAGAAAAGGGCAAGGGCGCTTGGTCAGAAAGATTCGATGATATGGGAAAGAATGCTATTACAAGACTTAGATCCTCCAAAATTAAAGACATAGGACAAGCTATTACTAACAAAAAACTTGGGTACCTGAAACCTAACATCACTAAAACAAGGGACTTTGCCTGTAGTTTATACGAACTTTGTTGCTTTGTATCTGGCAAACTAGATGCGATACATATATCAAGCGAAGATTATATGACCATCACAGCAGCAAAGCTATTCTCACAAGAATCTGGATCGAGTTTTATCGCTCTTGAGTCGGGAGATGTAATATTAACAAATGAACCACTTTCTAAATATTTTTAACAATATAATCTATAAGGGTAGAATGCTTAAATATCCAGAGTTCTGGAATAATTTTTCTATCCTTTCGATACTATTATATCCACTTTCCTTGATTTTTAAATTAGGAACAGCAACGCGAAAAGCATTTAGTGTGATGACTAAGCTTGAGGCGCCAATTATATGCATTGGTAATATTTCCGTTGGAGGCTCGGGCAAGACTCCGTTAATCAAAGAAGTAGCAAAATTTTTTCTAAAAAAATCATTAAAGGTCGTTATTGTTTCAAAGGGATATCCTCTTAATATTACAACTCCGATTTTAGTATCAAGTAAATGTGATCCAGCCTCTGTAGGAGATGAGCCACTTGAATTATATAACGCGCTTTCAGATTATGACAATTTCGACTTGCTCGCCTCTTCTAATTTCATAAATACAATAGATATTATAAAAAGAATCAGGCCTGCATTAGTATTAGTCGATGATTTTTTTCAGAATACTACTTTTTATAAAGATGTAAAAATTCTTACCGTAGATGGAGAAAGAGGATTTGGGAATGAATTCATCATCCCAGCCGGACCTTTAAGGCAAACAATTCATTCTGGCATCGAAGAAGCAGACATAGTAGTCAGCATTAACCCGAATGCAAAGATTGACGCAAAACTATCCGGCAGTGTAAAATATATCAAAATTACTGCGACTCTTGACCTTAATGTACACTCTGATGATAAGTTATTTGCCTTTTGTGCCATAGGCAATCCAAGTAAACTCCTATCAGAACTCAAAAAAAAACACAATCTTGTTGGAAATATGATATTTCAGGATCATCATCATTATACCACGAAAGACATACAAGCAATTATTTTAGCAGCAAAAAAAACTGGAGCAACTACACTAGTTACTACAGAAAAAGATGCACAGAAGATAGATATTAATTTAATGAATTTTCCTGTTAAAATTTGTAGACTAGAATTTAACCAAAAAGATATTCTAAATCTCATAGATAATATTCTAAAAAAACTCCCTAGTACTATTATTCGAAGTTAATTATGCAAAATTTACGAGAAAAGATCAAAGACTTTACGATATATCTAATATTTTTGGCTTTTGTAAACTTTATGAGATTGCTCGGAATTGATAAGGCAAGCTACTTAGCCGCATCCATAATGAGGATATTTGGACCATGGACAAAAGCTGGACAAATTGTCCGAAATAATCTTAGATATGTATATACAAACATCACTAAAGAAGAATTAAAGCTTTTAGAACAAGAAATATGGGATAATTTTGGAAGGTATTTAGGCGAATTTGCTTATCTTGATGAAAAATACCAAAAAAGCGAAAACAGAGTTTACATATCTGGCATAGAGATAATAGACGAATTAAAATCTAAGGGAAAAAATTTTATATTATTTTCCGGGCATTTTGCTAATTGGGATTATGTTTTGCGTGATGCGCTGAAAATCGTAGGCGAATGCGGAGTTGTATATAGGAAAGTAAATAATAAGTATATTGACAAATATTTACACAAGAGAAGATCTGTTAATGGTGCGCATTTAATACAAAAAGGACCAGATTCAGGTCTGAAAATTGCAAGGCTTATAAAAGAAAAAAAGAATCTACTGATGCTTGTAGATCAAAAAATGAACCAAGGCGTGAGAGTGAAACTAATGGATAGACCGGCAAATACAGCGACAGGTCCTGCAATGTTAGCGCTTAGGTATAGTTATAATCTTGTACCAGTAAAAATCACAAGAGTAAAGGGTAGAGCAGAATTCGCTCTTGAATTTTTAGAACCTCTTGTGATCCAAACTTCTCACGATCCAGAAACGGATATAGTGAATTTAACGATCAAAATGAATGACTTTTTAACGATTTGGATCAAAGAAAACCCTGGTTTATGGCTTTGGCAACACCAAAGATGGGGAAAGCCTCACGAAATGTTGTAGTTTTTAAACGGCGCACATTTTGGAATGATCAAATTTAATGATCAACACGAATTGAATCTTGGCTCACCTTTACGCATCTATAGTCATTTATGTTGAATTAGCTACGTTGTTGACTCGTCGCTCACCTAATACTCATAGGCTTCTCTCCTCGCGCCTAGTATCTAATCCAACCTAAAAGACTATATTTACTTACTCAAGGAAGCCCTAAAATCATGTGTCTAATTTATTCTGGGAATGGTATCATACCAAATCTATAGAATTAAATAATACTAATGGGATTTGATATAAGGTGTCTTTGATGCTTAGGGCTAAAATTTACGAATATTGATTCTAGTTTGAGGCTCATTTTTTACAAAATGTAGAAACTGAGAAATTGAATCAACAATATCATCATTTTTGCAATTAGGGAATTTGATGAGCTGACTTTCAACATTAGTTCTTGTTAGTCCATATTCTGGAAGAAGAACTCTTCCTTGCTCAAAAATTTCTAAATGAGTTGCAAATCTCACTACTTTTTCTTGCACTGCTTTGCATGAGATAATTCTAAAATTTGTTTGATATTTTAGATCCTGAATTAAAGAATGTCCGCTCGATCTATCTTCTATTAAAATGATCTTTGGGCTATATTTACTTGCTAGTTCCAGTATTTTACTCTTTAGCCTTGGATATTCAAGTTTCTCTTGAACACTTGTGATTAAGTAATATAAATTATCTTTTACGCCCCAGCAAGTCATCGCTGAAAAATCAGACGTAGGGTCAATTTTTATTGCAGTATCCCAGCTTTGGATTATATAATCAAATTTTTCTGGAAGATTTTTGTAATAACATAAATATTCTGCTTTTAAAAGCCCAGACGAGAGAGAATCGGGTTTTTGCAAATACTGAGCATTGAAATTATGCATGCCAACCTCCTTAATTAATTTATCTATTACTTCTTTTGAGAATAAATCTGGCGATAACGTATCATTTTTTTTCATTGAGTAACTTACGTTTCCAAATGAAAATTCTGTATCTTCTTCTGTCATTATTGGTATTTTAAGTACATGCCATTCTTCTTCTTGATTCTTAATCAAAAATCCAGATAAATCTTCATCGTGTAGCCTTTGCATTACTATAACTATTTTTCCTTCATTTCTATTATTGAGCCTTGTAGAGAATGTTTCAGAAAACCAGTTTATAGCTTTTTTTCTAAGTGCATTTGAAAACATATGAGATGGATTATGAGGATCGTCTACTATCAAAATATCTCCACCTTCTCCAGTCGCAGTACCACCTACAGACGTAGAAAATCTAAAACCATATTTTGTAGTCATAAATTTACTCTTTTGATTTTGCTTTGCATGAAGTACAGTCCCCTGAAAAACACTTTTATACCAATCAGAGGAGATCAAAAACCTTGTATCAAGAGATAATTTATTGCTTAGCAACTGAGAGTAACTTGCAACAATAATCCTGTTTGCAGGATTTCTACCTAAAAGCCATGCAGGCCAAGCAACACTCACGGTTAGAGATTTAAGACATCGAGGAGGCATATTTATTATTAGCCTCTTTATATCTCCTCTTTCAACGGCAAGTAAATGTTCGGCTATTAGGTCTATATGCCAATTCCTATAATACTTCATGGAAGGGTTTAAAGTCTTAAAGGACTTGTGGATAAAGCTCCCAAAATCATTTTTCAAAATAGCGTTAATAAGATTCTTGTTATTCATTTTTTTTCTTTGATGCGCAGTTTTGAATAAATGACTCAAGAATATCCTGATCATTTTCTTCAGTAATTTCTTGGTCTTGGTTCAATTTTTCTATCTTTTGAATCAAGTGAATAATCGACGCTATTTTGAAATAAGCTTCTGCAAGATCTTTTTTTTGCTTCGGTGCATTTTGTTCAGACTCGCATGTTAATTCATCTAAATCTTCATCAATCGACATTGTAAGATTTTCAACAGATGACTTGAATTTTTCTAGTAAATTTTTTTTCATATCTGATCTCCGTTTGTTAAAGGAGGAAGACCGACTATTGCTCTTTTTTCGTTCAAAGTCATAAAATCGGCTTTATTTAACTTTTCCCATAAATTTTGCCTTTTATCTGAAATAGCTGAAATAAAATCTCTATCAAAATCTATAAGCAATTCTCTTTCATACAAATCAGAAAACCAAGATGACATGCTATCTGCAAGTCTATCAAGTAAAGGAATAACAGTCTCTTCCCAAAGAGCAAGTCTTGCCTCTTGCATATTACTATATGTATTATCTCCAGTGATCCCGAGTAATTGAGGTGGCAAACCAAATGCAAGCGCAATTTCCCTTGCAGCAGAATTTTTTGATTCAATAAAATCCATATCTTTAGGATTTATGCTCATGTCCCGCCAATCAAGTCCGCCTTCAAGCAAAAGTGGCTTTCCTGCATTTGACGTACCTGCAAATTTTTCATATAACTGATCCTTTAGCCGTAAAAATTGATCCTCTGAAAGATACTGGGAACTGTCTCTCATGATTATTGCGCCAGTAGGTCTTGCTCCATTTCTCAGTAAATTAGCATTCCATTCAGAAGTGGCATTATGAATATCTATTGATTTTCTCGCTGCCTCAAGACAAGACACTCCCCTCATATCATCTGATGGGTTGAAGCTGCGAATGTGAAGAATTTGACTTGCACTTTTATTACCTTTAACTTCAAACTTTATCGATTTGTTATTATTAGCGTAAATATAATGGGACAAAATACCATTTTCGTATTTTATCTGCACTTTTGTTGGATGAAGCAAGTAAAGAGAGTTAATTTTTTTTTCTCCGAGCCCAGCAATATAACTATTGCCATAAAGCAATTTTGATGCTATGAGCTCTGTAAAAAATTCCGCTCCTGCTTGAAGAGGATTTGGTTTTTTGAGTATTTTATATAAAGGATGATCTATCATCTTCTTGTTCCTGCCAGAAGTTGCATCATATATAACCCAAGGTATGTGACTTGCTGCCTGGGAAATAATATTTACGCATTTGTATACAATAACGTTATTGCAATATTCAGCTGACGGACTTGAGCACGAAGATCTAAATAATCCAGAATCAAAGGTAATAGAGCTGTAGGATTTTTGTGATGCGATAGATTTTTCTTTAGCTCCTAATCCAATACTAGTGCCAAAAAATTTGTTAAAATACTTTGTTATCATTAGAGTAATTTTTTTAATTAAATAAATGATTTTCTTAATCAGAAAATGCAAATTTTTGTAATGTATATACAATATTTTAATGACACTAATATTTAAATTGACAAAAATACCGTTAATATCATTTGTTGAGTAATGAAATACGTGCTATAGTATATATTAACTAGAAATTTGATTAAAAATATGTCACCGCAAGTTTTAGAACTGTTAATTTTTTCAGCAATAGCATTTATCATAATAAATAAGCTAATATCTATTCTAGGAGCATCTGATGAGGACGGAATCAGTCCATCAAGTGACAATAAAAAACTTAAGGATGTAACAAATTCTGGACAGGATTGGTCTAGTTTTTTTGATTTTGGAACAGAGGATCTAGAAATAGACATAGATAAAAATTTGCTAGCATTTCCTAATAGTAAGGAGTTAGAGGATTCGATTAAGGAAGTTGTCCATAAGATAAGAAAATTTGAACCTGAAAAATTTATCAAAAATGCAAGAAAAGCTAGATTAATGATAATAGAGGCACTAAAAGCGAATGATTATGATACTATCGGACAACTAGTTGATAAAAGATATATGAACTCCTTAAAAGACAAAGCTGAGAGTTATAACAATATGTCCACAAAAGATGAGCCAGTAATGAAATTCTCAGATATTACTTTTTTTGGAAATTCTGTTCATATAAAGTTATTAGTTCTATCAGCCGAATCTTCTGGAGAAGAATGGACTTTTGTCAAAAACATGAATGACCAAGGGGTCATATGGCACCTCTCTAATATTGACAGAGTATCTTAAAAATTTCTCGCGCTATTTATACCAATTGCCCGACCTCAAAAAAATTATCCGATATTTTTTTGGTATTTTAGTTTGAAAATTCACGAATAACTAGGTAGACTCATTTTTGGTTCTGCCTATATTTCTATATAAAACGAGAAGGATATGTTATTATATCGAAATGAGCGCACAGCTTTATATATTGAAAAAAAGGCGCTATGAATCTTGAAAAAAATTTAGATAATTTTAGTCCATCTGATACTAATTTCACCAAAGTAGCATCAAAAATTAAGCCAGAATGGATTAAAGTAAGGGCTCCTACATCTGAGGGATATAAAAATGCAAAAGATTTGATCACGAATTATAAGCTTAATACTGTATGCGAGGAAGCAGCTTGTCCTAACATAGGAGAATGTTGGGCCAAGGGGCATGTTACTGTTATGATTCTGGGGTCAGTATGTACAAGAGCATGTAGATTTTGCAACGTTAAAACAGGAACTCCTGATTTACTAGATCCTCATGAGCCTGAGAATCTTGCGATCGCTATATCAAAATTAAACCTTTCGCATGTTGTCATTACCTCTGTTGATAGAGACGACCTGCCAGACGGAGGCGCTACTCATTTTGGAAATTGTATTAAAAAAATCAGAAAAATCTCCCCTAAAACCACTATCGAAGTTCTCACTCCTGACTTTCTGAATAAAGAAGGAGCAGCTGAGATAATAGTATCGGCAAAACCTGATGTTTTTAACCACAATATAGAAACTGTGCCAAGTCTATACAAAAAAATCAGGCCAGGAGCAAAATATTTCAACTCTCTCAAGCTTTTGTATAATGTTAAAAAACTAGATCCAAGCATATTTACTAAATCGGGAATGATGGTAGGACTTGGCGAGACAAAAGAAGAAATAGTGCAGGTCATGGAAGATTTAAGAGCTGCAAATGTAGATTTTTTGACTATAGGGCAATATTTACAGCCAACAAATAAGCATGCTTCTGTCGAGAGATTCGTGCATCCAGATGAATTTGCATTTCTTCAAGAAATGGCCTACGCTAAAGGTTTTTTAATGGCGTCCGCAAGTCCTCTCACTAGATCGTCCTATCATGCAGTGGAGGATTTTGAAAAATTAAAAAAAGCAAGAGCAGATATGATATAATTATGGCAGCAAAACAGAAAATTTTCACAATAAAAATACAAAAATAGTCGGCCATTATGCCTAAATTCCTGGAAAGCAAAAAGCTTGATTATACTGCCTATGAGCTATACTCTCTTGTTATTGACATTGAGAAATATCCCGAATTTGTGCCATGGTGCACTGAAGCTACTATATTATCTAACTCTGAGAATACTGTAATAGCTGAATTATTTATTAAATTTGGATTTGTTTCTCATAGCTATAAATCAAAAATCATGCATGATAAAACAGATGAAGGATATTTCGTGAATATCACCCAGGAGGAGGGGCCCTTTAAATACCTAAATACAAGATGGCAATTTAAAAAGGACGGTAATAGAAGCTCTATAGTGGATTTTGAGATAGAGCTGGAGTTAGATTCTCAGATTCACAATCTAATTTTAGAGGGATTTTTTCCTACGGCCACAAAAATAATGATTAACTCATTCGAAGAAAGAGCAAGGAGGATTTATGGCACTAATTAGCCCGCTGACAAGACAAAATAAACAAAAAATATATGAGGGAAGCAGCAAAGATGTCTTCCAAATGAATGACGAGGAGAGTACTTTAGTATTATTTTTTAAAGATGATCTTAGGCACAAAGATAAAAAAATGTCAATTTCTGGCAAAGGTGCGATCAATAATCTTATTTCCAGTTTCTTGATGGAAAAAATAGATTTGGTTGGCATAGAAAATCATCTTATCGAAAAATCAAATATGCGAGAGCAGTTGGTACAGATTTTAGATATAGTTCCTGTGCAAATAAGAATTAATAATGTTGCGATCGATAATTACGTAGAAAATTTTGGGGTACAAAATGGGTATTTATTTGAAAATCCCATGATAGAATTTAGAGTGAAAAATAAAGGCCTTGGTAATCCATCTATAAACGAGTCTCAAATTACCGGGTTTAACTGGGCAACCTCTAAGGAAATAGAGGAAATCAAAAAAATGTCTTATAGAATCAATGATTTTTTGACCGGATATTTTTCTGCTCTGCGTTTAAGGCTTGTGGAATGCAACTTAGAATTTGGCAGAGTATTCAATGGAGAAGATTTTATCTTCATGCTAGGAGATGAAATCACGCCAGAAAGCTGTAGACTTTGGGATTTAGAAAGTAACCAGAAATTTGACATAGATACAATCGAAAAAAGCGATCAGCCACTAGAAATTTATAAAGAAATAGTTAAAAGAATGAATCTCAAAATTTGAAATGGATATTCTAAAGCGAACAAATCTAGAACAAGAAATCACAAGTCTCAAGCAGCGCGAAGATTTTTATGTGATATCACACTATTACCAAGATTCCGAGGTTCAAGATGTCTCTGATTTTACTGGGAGCAATTTATCGTTATTACAAGCATCTATGGAAAATGGCTCAACCAATATTTTAGTATGCGCAAGCAAATATGTGGCAGATGTTATTGCTATTTTGAATCCTCATAAAAAAATTTTCGTCCCAGATGCAAATTCTGTATCCTACCATATCAATGATAAAGAGTTAAAAAAAGTTCAATCTTATATAAAAAACAATAATAACTTAGTTACTATTGTTCATATCGATTCTCCTTTGGAATTAATTGCGCTTGCAGATATCACAATCACTTCTGACAATGCAGAGGAAATTATTCAAAAAATTGGCGTCAATCTTGAGATACTTTATCTGCCAGATAAAAACTTCGGGTCCTATCTTGCTAATAAATTTGGCTGCAAAATTAGCACAATTTCTCTAGCATATAAATCTATTCACGGATCTTTTTGCGAAAGAGAATTAATCAAAATAAAAACTTCCCACCCAAAAGCCAAAATATTAGCGCACCCGGCTGTTAAACCTAAATTACTCAATTATGCAGATTTTATTTTTTCATCAAAATCGATGATAGATTATGTCCAAGATAGAAATGGGTCTGAATTTATAATATTAGACGAGCCTGGAGTAATCACTCAGATGAGAAAATACTCATCTAACTCTAAATTCTATGACGTTCCGAATCTTACTGCATCAGGAAGCTTCAAAAGTGCTGATTGTACTATATTAAGGACAAATACAATAGAAAAACTACATTCAGCCATGAAAGCAAAAAATACTCCGATCTCAATTAAAAAAACATTAGCAAAAAAAGCATTCAGTTCAATAGCAAAAATGCTGAAAATAGACATACCAGCATAACCAATCAGTAGATCCTAGGAATTTTTAACTTATGAGCGGAGGTCTATTGTGCAGTACTAATAGAACCTGCTACCTACGTAGCAGTAGACCCCTCCTTACTTCCTAGGATTTGGTTATAACCTTCTAATTACATTCTCCTGTGTATCATTATATTTTTGCATAGCTGCAGCTAATATACCAGCTAAATTACCTACATTAACTAGCTCCATAACTTCCTGGGTGCCGTTAATATTAGATTTTTCAACTGCGCCAGCAACAAATTGCCCAACTGAGTCATCTCCTGCTTTTTTTAGGAAGATATTACCAGATTTATTTGTGGTTCTGAATGCAGCGCCACCAATAGCTTGTAATTCGTTTGGCGCAACTACGTAGCAAATGGGTATCATAAATACTGGTTGAGCTGTTCCATTGTCATAATTTGCTATAATCCTCCCAGTTGATTCGTCGATCGTAAGCTCGATAAACTTACCAGGCTTGTATCCATCCTGCATAATATTATAAATTTGGTTGTTGCCGTTCACATGAGTAAGTCCACCAGACGAGAAAACAGAAGTATTATTTGCTCCTGCTACTTTGCCTAAATCAAGTTTCACGACTGTTGGATCAGAACCGTTGGTCCATGCGAGAGTAAATTGGTTTAACCCATCAATTGACGCGATCGCCCCTGCGCCATCGAAGGTAATCGTACCGTTTGCGACAATCCCATCAACATTTGTTATAATAGGATATGAATTATCGACTGGATTTTTAATTGCATAAACTTGCGCTGCCCATTTCGTTCCCCCAATTTTTGCAAATGATATTTTAAAATTATGTGGTATACCTAATTTATCGTATATACTGACTGATTCTGTCCAGGTTCCTTCAAAACTTCCTGTTACAAGGTTAGATCCACTACCTTCAACAGGGTTAAATAATGCCTGAGAAATTACCCCGTCTTTTGCTTGATCAAAATTAACGTCCTCGTCAAACTTACCAAAATAATCAATATAGTTTGCAGCTGGGAGATTACCAGCTGTGAGAGCTGCGATAAAAGCCGTTGCATCTGCGGCAGATGCTACTTCGAAAGTAAAGCTGGTTGTAGTAGTTGTCAAAATTTTGAATTTTTTATTATCAACAGAAATATCAATAGGGTTACCACCAATACCTACATAATCTCCTATATTGAAATTATGATGAGGCATCTCAACTCTGATTTGATTCGAGGCAGGATTTGAAAAAACGGCAGAAGCCTGAATACTAAAGTTAGGGCCAATAGATGTTCCTACTTTACTTACTATTCCGGTAGAAAGTCCTGTGGGGCCAGATGCAGCTGCAGCACCCACATGCGGTATTACTATATTAAAGTTATTACCGGCAACACCAGAAACTCTATATAACCCCTCCGGTACTGCTATTGCCCCGGCAATACCTACGCCTCTAACATACACAACATCATTATTTACAAAAGTATGACCTGCATGTGATATTGTAACAAGGCTGAGACCCGCGCCCCCTGAGTTTGGGGCTCCTCGGTTTATTGTATCTGCACCGCCAAGAGTAATAGAGCCACTCTCAATTCCAGGAACTTTTTGCCACGAGCCAGCAGGAACTGCTTCCGATTTTAAAACCCCAACACCTCCTGTGTTGATAAGCATATCAGCCGATATTGTAAAACCTCCCGTATTTGCCGAAAGAACAACGTATGTTCCATCTGGAACCACATGCGGAGCGCCGCCAAAAATGGCATTGCCAGATAGTCCAACAATTCTTACAAAATCTCCCGGATTTAGTTTATTTTGCGGAGAGTGAATCGTGAATTTAGCGAGCGATGCAGCGCCTGTTGATATTGCTGGATCTCCTTGAGTTGCACTAATATGAGTTATTGCATTCTTTCTCTCTGATACACTTGTAAATTTTATATCTTGAAGTGGATCTTTGGTTTGTATGTCAATTCCTCCGCCGCTTACAGGATTTCTTACTCGTAAGTTTATATTATCTTGTAAAGCTGTCTTTAACATTCCAAGAGTGGAAAATCTCTTGTTCGTTCCGCCGTACGCAGGAATATTGGTAAGTCCAATTAATTTTTTAAAATCAGTTCCACCGCCTCCAACATTAGCAAATGTAACTGCAGAAACTCCATCATCTGCGATTATATGAAGTGAATTGCCTGCTATGCGAGCCTTGAGACCCGGAACATAATTTAGAGCATCTTTAAGAGAGTTGAGTGAGTTAAATTCACCTGATGCCGCTCTTGGAACTGAGGATGATACGAACTTTAGATCAACAAATGGCTTCGATCCAACAGTGATACGAATCTGATCGCCAATTGTTGCTGTCGTATCATTAGCAGCTGTTCCTTGGGGAAAAGACGTAAATATATCGGATATTGAGTTAGCGCCAAAAATATTGTGAGTAGTTACATCATATGTGGACATTACGCCGCCGTACTCATAAGTCGTGACAACACTATTTACATCAATCACAATCTTGTCGCCTTGGTTAATTGTATTGCCAGATGGAATGATGATATCATTATCAGTATTTGTATAATTTAGAGTATCTGTTTCATCAAATTTGAATATTTGCCCCGCACCGTCTATCAAATCTGCTGCTGAATCTAACCTTCCGTTGATTTTTACGCTTGTTGTTTCTTTGGGCTTACTTGCAAGACCATTAACATTAATAGACTCTAAGGTATTAATATCAGTTGCAACTCTTGTATCTCCATTTCCAAACTCTCCTGGTAATCTTCCTGCATCATCGAGCTTGAGTCCATTTGCAATAAAATTATTGGAATTTCTTAGAAACCCTTTTTCATCAATCGAAAAATCTCCCATTCTTGTAAGCAATATCTCGCCCTTTTCATTCTTAACTGCAATAAAACCGCCTTTATCAATGGCCACATTAGTGTTGACCCCAGTTCCAACTATTTCACCCTGCTCCGTAATTCTCTGATGAATCTGGGCTGTTGTGCCGCTAAATTTATAGCCACCATTTCCACTCTTTGTGACTAAAGCTTTAGTAGTTACTACAAAACCCTTTTCGCCGTATGCAGGACTCGCTGCTATGTTTGTTGCATGAACGTCAGCCGCTTGAAAAACGTCGCGAAGTGAATCTGAAATTCTTATAGACATAATTATTTCCGTATAAATTGATAACTTAAGACTAAGCACGAATCATGCCAAATTTCAAAAACACTAAAAATTTTTTTTAACCAAGAATTTAAGTTGAAATTTATAGTATTTTGATGTATCAAATTGAGCCTGGTGCCCGCGTGATGGAATGGTAGACATAACGGACTTAAAATCCGTGGGACTTTTTGTCCTTGCCAGTTCGAGTCTGGCCGCGGGTACCATTTAATGCAATTCTTAATTTTCGCGTTTATACAAAATTTATGTTTATACAAACCGAACATACTCCAAATCCTAATGCGCTTAAATTTGTGCCTATACTTGAAAAAGGCGTGGCAATAACTGCCCAGCCAATACACTTTGGCTCTATAGATGAAACGAAAGGTATAAAACTCGCAATAAACTTATTTCGTATTCCCGGTGTGTCTTTGGTATTTTTTGGAGCCGATTTTATCACTATTACTAAAAACGACTCTGAAACATGGGAATTTTTAAAGCCGAATATTTCTTCAGTGATAATGGATCATTTTGCTGCAGGTTTTTCTGCTCTTGAAGGCATGCAAGAGTCAAAGGATTTGGGTGATGCTAGCATATTTTCGGAAATCGAGAAGCAAATCATAGAAATAATTGATTCGAAAGTCCGTCCATCTGTTGCTATGGATGGAGGCGATATAACGTATAAAGGATTCGAAAATGGGGTGGTTTATCTAGAACTGAAAGGATCATGTGCAGGATGTCCTAGCTCAACTATCACTCTTAAAAATGGTATAGAATCTATGCTTAAATATTATGTTCCAGAAGTTGAATCAGTTGAAGCGATTGACGAAGCCTTGTGATCAAATAGAAAAATTAAATATCTGGGATTATAAATTATGAGCATTTTTACAAATAAGAAAGATAAGCCCTTAGTGGACAAAATAGTATCGCAAATGATGGATTCTGGTAATGCAAGAATTTTAAAACTTATTGCAGATATAGAAGATATTGATGCCAAAAGCCAAAAGGGCATTACTCTCTTGTCAGCAGCTTGTATAACTGGTAATCTAAGCGTAGCAAACTATATTATAAATTTAGGAGCTGATGTAAATGTCAAGTTCAATGGGATGTCCAATCTGGTACTTGCAATTATAGCAGAACAAAATTCTAAGGAATTGACCGAGCTTTTACTTAAAAATAATGTTGATCCAAATGAGAAATATGAGGGATTCAGTCCCCTATTTATAGCACTATTTGCAGAAAAGGATGAGGTAGTTAAAGTACTTGCGGATTATGGAGGTGATACTAACTATATATATAACAATATTTCTCCTCTTTGGCACTGTTACATAGCGAACAAATTCGAGTTAGCTAAGTATCTTATTTTTAAAGGCTCTGATACAAACTACCAGTATAATGGCCAAAGCTTAATCTGGGAAAGTATAATTTCTAAAAAAATTGAATTTGCAAAATTCTTGATCCTAAAAGGAGCGGATGTAAATGTAAACTATAACGGCTCAACAATATTGCATGAGGCAGTAAAGCTACAGGATCAGGAAATGATCAAACTCGCCCTAAATGCAGGGGCTGACACAAATGCAACAGACTTATCAGGAAAAACACCCATAGAATTAGCGGCTGATATTGCTTTCGAAAATGAAAATAATGAGCTTAGCATCAATATATTACAGTTAATAATCGACTATACTGACACAGTCTCAGGTGTATCTATCAAAATAAGCGGAGAAACTTCTGACCTAGCTGAAACTGCTGATCTGTATTAAAAGTTTCTTTCATTCATTCATCGAGTTAGCTATAATATTCTATAATACTTATCCTTTACCAATACTGCAAGGATTTCGTTTTATTCTTGGATGCTGAACTCATAATGTTGATTTATATCGACTCGCTACCCCGCGTATATAAAATAAACTGGGTTGTGCACGTATAATTATTCAAAATCAAATGCGAGATCTCCATTCTCAAGTACAACTCTTCAGTTTTAAATTTTTCTGTGAATTATTAAATGAATAAAGTTCATCCATTAATATTATTTTGTTTATTCGCACTATCACAATCTACGGAAACTAGCTACACCACTGGACTACCTTATCTTACATCTGATCTTGGAATTCATCCAAGTACAGCACAGCTAAGCTCGAGCATATATTTTTATGGATTTGCGATAGGGATTTTTGTTTTAGGTATAGTATCTGATGTAGTTGGCAGAAGGCCTGTTGTGCTTTTTGGTCTTACTTTATTTGTTCTTGCAAATATTCTGATTTTTTTTACTGATAATATTTATCTCATTATTTGCTTTAGGTTTCTTCAAGCTTTTGGGGCTAGTGTCGGATCAGTTGCCGCACAGGCCATGTCACGAGATTCATACAGGGGAGCAGAATTGTCAAAGTTATATGCGTTACTTGGCACTGGCCTTGCCATAATGCCCGCAATATCATCTTTTATAGCAGGCATTATAATAAAATATTACGGCTGGAGGTTTATTTTTTTATATCTTTTTTTTGTGGTGGGTACTGTGCTTGCTATTTGCGTTGCAAAATTAAAGGAAACTTTTTTAAACTCTCAAAAAGATATAAATATAAAATACAAATCAGTTTTTTGCGCCATTCTTACCGACAAGAAGGTTCTTTGCTTTGGCGGCATAATTGGTGCTTTTAACGGTATAATGTATAGTTTTTATATAGAGGCGCCTTTTATTTTTATGCAAAAACTAAAAATTGACCCAAGTCTTTATGGCTCAATAATACTTAGTCTCGGATTTTCTTCTGCTCTTGGCGGAGCGCTGAGCAATTTTTTGCAAAGCAAAGGTTTTAAAAGCTCTACACTAATTATTAGTGGAATTATACTTAGCATTTTTAGTTGTAGCTGTTTTTTTATATCAGCCATATTTTGGAAAACGAAAATTCTAGTAGGCATGGGCGCCGCTACTGCTCTTATTTCCTGTATGATGGTTCAGTCATTTAGCTACACTATTGTTATGCCTCTGATACTAAGACATGCTCTAGAAGATTATGGCAAGGTAAATGGTACTGCAGGCTCATTGTTCGGTGCATATTATTATCTCTTTGTTGCTACCGCAAATTTTATTACAACAAGACTTCATGATGACAATATAATTAAAACTTCTGGATTTTTCTTGGGTCTAAGTATTTTATCAAGCATACTTTATACTTATATTTTAAAGTATAAAGATTTATCTGATAAACCCTTTAGATCTCACTAACATTCTTTTCTGAAAGATCACGTGATAGTAAATCAAACTCAGAAATGCTGTCATACTCAACAATTCTCGTATATGGAGGTAGTTTATTATTGAACCAAGTATATTGCCGTTTTGCATACTGCCTGGTTTTAATAAAACCACTTAACAGAGCCTCCTCTTTATTCATAACGTCGCTTAAATATGCTTTCATCTCGTTTAACCCAACAGTTTTATCTAAAGCAGTTTTTAAATTATGGTATCTTTGAACAAAGTCTCTAATTTCTTCTAAGGATTCATTTGCAAAAAACCCCTCAAACCTTTTATAACAAATTTGATGCAAAAACTCTCTTTTAGGTTTTAAGTATATGATCTTTAGTGAAAAATTGGATAGATGATTTTTTTTTGGGGCGTCTTGATAATCAAAGATAGATTTGCCCGTTGCAAGAAAAACTTCAGCTGCTCTTATGAGTCTTTGTGTATCAGTGTGCGAGATTTTTTTGCCAAGTAGTTGATCTTTATCTGAAAGAAGCTTGTGCAGATACAAAAGTCCTTTCTCCTCTTTGAGTCTTGATACTTCTTCTTTTACACTAGAAGAAATATTTGGAATTTCAGGTATGCCATTTATGATACCATTAATATATAAGCCTGTACCGCCTATAATAAAAATAGTTTGCTTTTCGATGTTATTGATAACTGAATCGAAATCATGTAAGTATGTTGCTATATTAAATTTTTCTGTGGGATTTACATAATTATATAAATAGTGCGGAATCTGACTCTTTGAATCAAAATTTGGAGAAGAAGTTAATTTTTCAAGTGCGGAATATAGCTGCATACTGTCAGCATTGATAATTGCGCCGCTATTTTTATTAGCTAGAATATTTCCAAGGGCGGACTTACCTGCTCCGGTAGGGCCACAAATAATAACTGCCTTCCTCAAATTATACCTGCATTCTGAAATAAAATTTTTGCGATTATACAGAAAAAATTACTGATATAAAATGAATTGTACAATTAATGCAAGCTCCCTTTTTTTAATCGCATGGAATTAAAATGAATATATTAGGCATCGAAACTAGCAATCTTTACCCTTCCGTTGCAATTTCAAAAAACGGAATCGAAATTTTCGCCAAGAAAGATTATAGGCAAAATTCACAAGCTGAAAATCTTATACCGCTAATAGAGGAGGCCCTTGAGAAAACAAGATTACAATATTCTGATCTTGATTTTGTAGCCGCAAGCGTTGGCCCCGGGAGTTTTACTGGTATTAGAATTGGGGTAGCCGCAGCAAGGGCTATAGCAATTAGCGTCCCTAGTGTAAAAACTATATGCGTCAATAACTTTGAAACGATAAATTTCAGAATTGGCCAGCAGGTCACCAAATATGACGTAGCTATATCATGCATAAATGCATATAGAGGAGAGGTTTATATGCAGTTTTTTTGCAAAGAAGGAACCGCAATCTGTCACCCTAGTTTAGAGAAAATTGAAGCAGCAGCGACTAAAATAAATGTACTCAAAGGTAAAATTGCTATTTCGGGGAGCGGAATCAATAAACTGTTTTTGCCAAATAATTTTGGCGAGAATACACCGGAATATATTGCTACAAAGAATAGCGCCGAACTTGCCGCACTTACCTATCTAAATAGAAATGCTTTAAATATTCCAAATGACCATTCGCTATCTAGAATTGATAGAATTTCATCACGTTCTATAGGTACTGAGCAAATATTGCAAAAAATACCCGTTGCAAAGTACGCCTCTAGTAACAAAAGTCTAGAAGATTTTGACCCGCAAATCCTGAGTGCTTTAGGTCCAGAAGCTATACATGGACCTCAGACTAATGGGCTTGTAATTCTTCCAAGATTCGTGAATCCAGATGCAAGAATAGTTTGCAGAGTCGCAAGAGAGAAGGTTTTGAGTGGTCTTTATAACCAGAATCTTGATCCTCTATATATTAGAGAACCAGATGCAAAAGTAAATTATACCAATCCCTATAAATGATCAAATTTAATTACCAATTAGAATTGCAGACGTGCTCAAGAATTGCGCAGGTATTTATATGCCCAGAAGCATACTAGTCATAAAATTTGTATGTTCATGTATAATGCCAAATCCCATTTTTAAGTACTTGCTTCTAGCTCGTCGCTAAAGGCTTACACGAGAGTAGACTCCGTGACTTGCTCCTAATATTATTTAATTCTAGAGATTTGGTATAATTCCCTGAATTTTGTGCATAAGACAAATTTCATAGAGTGCTATCTACACTCGCAGTTACAGCAGCGCCAGCTCCAAGCAATAGAGTCGTTCCTTCCTTTAAATATATCGCAAAAGATGAATCTGGATTGACACTATTATCATTTTTATCAGCTATTTCGGTCACTTTATTGATAACACTATCAATTCCCACATCTACTATATTAGATACAATTTCAGAGATTTCCTTTTTTTGCTCTTCTGTTAAATGCTTGTTTGACTTTAGATGTGTATATATTATATATCCAAATATATCAGCTAAATTATCTCCGATTTTCTGTATAGCCCCAACTGAAGATGTCCAAGCGTAGCTGACATAAGGCACTATCGACTCAAAACTACTATAAAAAAAATCTGTTATTGATGATAATAAATCTTTAAAATTATGCTGTACTTTTGTTTCTTTCATAGTAACCTATTAATTTAATTATATCTAAATTTTAATAAATTATATTAAAATTAACGAGTTAATTATAAAATTTAGCAGTTAAATAATCTGATATGCTTTTTTTTTGCAACAAAAAATAGAGTTTATGAAAGAATGCGACAGTCTAAGAATTTAAATTCTCTAAATAAAAATAACATTGCACAAGCCCCAATAATCAAGATTGGCAGAAATTGAGCCATGAAAGGGCTAAAGCCCTTAGATGCTAGAACAGCCACAACGATCTCTTTGGATCCGTGAATCAAAAAACCTATAATCGCACCTTTACTTAGCATCTTAATATATGATTTTCCTCTATGATTTAATTCAAAAAAACTCGCTGCAATAAAAATAACTGTTACTCCGTAAAGAGGCCTGAGCAAAAGTTTGTAATAATACGTAACAAATTTTTCTGAGTTAATGCCAGCCGCTGATAATTCGTACGATAATTTACTGAGCTTCCAGAAAGAGATATTTTCCGGGGACTCGAATCTTTTTATGATAGTCTTAAAGCTCAGGCGCGTTTCAAGTTCATGAATACCCACTTGTTCCTTTTCGCCTTCAGATGAAATTCTATAAGCCTCAGGGCTCAAAATCAGTTTTTTTTCGTGAAAAATTATCAAGTCTGATTCAATCCTGCTAATCAAGTTATTTCGCTTATCAAGTTCTAAAATGGTTGCGCCCATAATTTTATTACCATGCGCTAAAATATTTCTGGCTGAAATAATTCTATTGCCGTTATCCAAGTTTTCAAATATGTACAAACCCGAGTCAGCAACAGAAATTTTGCTCGAGCCATTTCGATTATTGTAATTGCTATTATGTTTATTGTACATCTGAAGGCATATTGCACTAATTGGCTGAGTAATAGTGATGGATACAATATTTACCATAATCGTAATAAATATAATAGGCTGTAGTATCTGAAATATGGACACCCCACCTGTAAATAGAATAATCAACTCATTGCGCCTTGAAAAAACCTGAAAAAAATACAATGAAGACAAAAGTATAGACAATGGTACGAGTTCATTAATAAAAAGAGGCATTTTTAGCAATGCCATATAGATTATCTCTGTCAGTGGTACTATTTCAGATCGAAATTTGCTCATAATATCGAGCATGTTAATGAAAACAACACACAAGCTTAACAAGCCAACCACTCCTAGTAAGATTTTTAAATAATTTATAGCTAAGTATGTAAATATTGTTCGACTTAAAAGCATTTAATTTATTTTGTTTTTGATCTTGGATCTTTTGTAATATAAATGATTACAAGAATTTTGCACAGACATTTTGTAAAATAATTAGATTGATACCTGATACAATGTAATACCAAATCTCTAGAATTAAATAATACTAGGAGCAAGTCACGAAGCCTACTCTCGTGTAAGGTGAGCGACGAGCGACAAAGTAGTACTTAAAAATGGGATTTGGTATAAGTTAAAAAAAGCTCTAGATAAGATACAAGTAACTAAACCTTCTACATGCTAGGTAGAAGCGGGGCCACACGACAAATACTTCACAATAAGATTTGGTATGATAGACCTCCCCGCATATCCTATAAGCATTTAAAAATGATATTTGACAAAATGTCTCAAACAAACAGCTATAGTCTTTTAGGTTGGATTAGATACTAGGCGCGAGGAGAGAAGCCTATGAGTATTAGGTGAGCGACGAGTCAACAACGTAGCTAATTCAACATAAAAGACTATAAAAGACCAATAAATTCAAAAACTTCGGGGTAACGAGTTGCTCCCGTATTTATCCTCTAAAATTTTCGGCATAACCATACCGAAAATCATTAATTTTTCTTTACTTTTCAAAAAGAACTTAGTGTCGTGTAAATAAGTTTCTTAGGCTTAGTTATTTATAAGTCCATTAAAATACTTAGAGATAATATCAATGGCTTCATCCTTTTTAGGATCTAACATAAAAAGTAGTAATATATCTGGAGTAAATGAGTAATCTATATCTAGTTTATCATAGATAGATTTTGCCTTCTCAATAGCTATTTGGTGTAGTTCTTGAGTGTACATAAATTTTGGTAATTTGGCCCCATGCTCGTATGCGCCGCCAATATAATGTTTAGCAAATTCTTCTATTGATTCCTCTCGAGACAAAAGCTCTAGCGGTCGCCTCTCAGGCTCAAATACTACAAGACTATTGTCATCAGATTTACCTGTTATGGCATCAGCTATATATGATGCAATAAGAGGTGAGCAGTGGAAACCGTCTCGATAAGTACCAGATATAATCCATAGTCCATCAATTGTCTTTGCAGGTCCAATCAACGGAAACCCATCAATTGATAAGGGTCTATTACCAACGCTCATTGACACTATATTGCTTTGGTACAAATTTTGATTAATTTGACTGATCGCGCATTCCATCAAAAAATGTAGCAAACCCATGTTCGGAAGCCGCGCAGAATCAATTGATACATTATTTGTAGCACCTATATATATCAGACTTTGACTGAATAATTATGTCGTAACTTTTTATAAAAAATTTTCACTATGGTATTAGTGGTGAATAAAAATACTATATAATGTGACTTTGAGTAACAAACAATTTAACTATTTAAAGATCATGAAAACATACAAAGATAACTTTTTGGCTTATTTTAAAAAATGGAGCCACCACTGGACCACTGACAATAAAAAATCTGAACATTATTTTGAAACATCAAGCACTCTGATAATTTTATTTGGAGTTTTTGGCGTTATTAATTTTCCTGTATTTCATTTTATATTTAAAGGGATTAATAGTACAGAATATCACGATTTTAATTTAAGGATGGTGGCTGGTTTTTTATGCTTTACACTTGCCTTACTCAGGTTATGGCCGAAGCAACTAAAGAAGATACTACCAATTTATTGGTACGTATGTGTATTATATTGTATCCCTTTTCTTGGAACATATTTTTATCTAATGAATCAGGAGTCAAATATTTGGCTTGTCAATGTTATATTAGGGTTATTTTGGATGATACTTGTTCTTGATTGGATAAGCTTTACCATTTTACTACCGCTTGGTATTTTTATTGGTTATCAATATTATGCTTATAATTCTGATATTATATATATTAATTCATCTAATTTTGAGCTTACGGTTATCAATATAATTTGGGTAATTATTACATCGTTAATTTTTGCTCAAAAAAGAGATTCTGTGCATTACGAAGTTATAAGTCTCAACCAAAAACTCGATTCTTTAACGCATGCACTCAACGACGCACTCATTCAAAAAACAAAAGCTCTTCTTCTTAAAGATGAATTCATACGTAATCTCTCTCATGAGGTAAGAACACCTCTTACAGGAATAGTAAGTGTCGGATCTTATCTTGCAAGTAACTGGGATAGTAT
>JANRKH010000066.1:0-4205 GCA_033763595.1 Rickettsiaceae bacterium | reverse complement strand
AATTGCTGCAACTTGATCTGATAGTAATCTTGATGTTCTTGCCATATCTAATAACGTTATAATTATGTTTAATATGGTTCATTATAGCATAGTCTTTAATCTTTTGCTATTAGTTTAATTATATTTGGGATTTGGTATTATTTATTTATTATGGGCAGATTATGATACAAAAGAGTCTGATTACGAACTACCAAAAGAAGAGTTTCTGGAAAATGTACTTGCTAGGTACTTTTGTAAAGCCAAAGTTATTGACGAAGAAGTAGAAAATATTATCAGTCTAGCAAATGGCTTCAATAAAGTAGATGGAGCAGATGACTTTCTTGCAACTCTTACCACACCTATTTTTGCACTTTTAGCAGAAATAAAAGATTTCAAGGAAAAAAGAGAGCTCGAAATTAGAAATTTGGAGCTAGACCGGATAAAAACAGCTAAATTTTCAGAACTAAACAATCTCAAAGGTCTATTTAAGAGTGAAGTGCTAAATAAATTCCCAGATATTGCCTATGAAGAGCTACGTCAAGAGATTATTAAGGCTCCTTTATCAACTGAAACTCTACAATCTATAGAAAATGAAATTCGAGAGCACATAAAAAGAACTTTGTACCATGAACTTAGTCCTATCTTTAATATTTGCCTAGAACTCCAAGATTACAACAAACATCAAAAACGCTATAGTGATTATGATGATATAAAATTCAGCAAAAAAGAGCGAAGGGCCATAGAACAGAATCTTAGCGTAACAAATGAACAAGGTAAAACATTCTTTGAGACTAGAAAAGATTTATTTAATCCCAATCAGTCCTCTACATTTGAGGATAAAGCCCCTAGCAGAATTATAGAGAATGGATTATTTATTTTAGCCGGAGTATCTTTAGTTGCCGCAGTAGGAATTGTAGCGATGCCAGTATTATTGCCGGCATTAGGAGTCCTTACGCCTGTTGTAATTGCTTCAAGTATTGCTCTTGTTCCGATATCGGGAGCGTGTATGTATTTTGGATACAAAGAAAAAGAAGAGAATCAAAGATATTATCTAGCGAGAGATACTGCAAAGTACGTCCTCACTCCAAAAAAATTCGAGGAGAGAAATTCTATGGAATATGATGAAATCCTTGATGAAAGAGATAAGGCTATCGGATTTGTAAGAACTGCATTTACGGCCCAAGCGCAACGAGATGATAGTGCGCGTATGGGCATTCTTGATTCTATAAAATTACCAAATCAAGCTGAGCAAAAACAAAAAACACAAGAAGCAATAGAAAAAGTACAAACAGGACAATCTTGGCTTGATGATCCAATAGGTCCGTCAGAATGGCAGTCCCTTGAGCATACTCCAAGTGGTGAGGCAGCTACACAACCAAATCCTACAGATGAGCAGCTGCTGCAGCAAGAGCAAACTCAATCTGGTGACCCTTCTACCCCGAAAGTTGATGTTACAAATGTAGATCAAGTTTCGTCTGAAGCTCAACTAGGTCCTAAGCAACAAATCTCTGATGATCCGGAATTTGAAGAGGGAAGGGGAATGATACCAAATCTGCCAAAGGGTACGCTTGGTGATATAAGTAAACTTTTTGAGGATGATCATGTTTCACAATCTCCTCAGGCCTCCTCTTCTCTCAGGGAAGGGCGTGGTCTTAAGTTACTAAACATTGATACTAATAATACTGATCAAGGAGATACAAGCGGTGAAACAACCCCAGCATCAGAAGGACCTACAAATCTGAGAGGTGTTAGCAACTCTACTCCAAATACTCCAAATAATAAAAAAAAACCATCTCCACCAAACTATCCGAAAGGCAACCCCCCACCCCCACCCAAGCAGTCCAGGCACAAATGAAGCTGGTGGTGTTGGCTCACGAGGACCTTGAAGCTTAGAGGGTATTGGAATTTAAGCGATGTAGCGCTGAAAGATATTTAAAATACTATAATTCTCAGATTCGGATTGCAATATACCTCTTTTTGAAACCGGCTGTGAGCGGGACTATGTAGTTAGCACGAGCTTTAGCGCAGTGGCCCAGATTTTTTATTTCCCTTTTCTAAATTAGAGCTCTTCGGAAAACTCGCTCCTGGCGGGCTAGTAGCTGGCGCAGGCGGAGCGCAAAACCGCAGCGTACGTACATTGAGGGTACATGAGGATTCTGCTATACTTGCGCGGGCGGCGCAATTGCCTCTAGGAGTAGAGTTTTTAGGAGGGGTCTATTGCTCTTCGTCGCTAAGCCCATCGGTCACAGTTTGTTTTTTTGTTATCAATACAAACCCCAAAAATCTACTTGTAAATTTATTAATTCCTACTTTGACTCAATATTGAGAAATTATTTGCAATATTATGCAGAAGGTGGTTTTGCTAAGGCTGCAGGGTTTAATTGCCCTAGTATCTCTTTAATATATTCAAGACTAACTGCGAGTTTTGTTCTGTCAATATTCTTGAGTTTGCTAACATTTTCAGCTAGGTTCGTAAGAACAGATATCACTTCTTTATCTATAAGATGATGGTAAAACATTCTTAACTTATTGTCATTTTCTTTTTCTTGGTAGTAATTATAGAGACTTGTTTGTTTTTGAGCGTAGTGAAGATCGATTGCGCGATGAAATTCATTTGCTAGCTGAATGTTTTTTTGCATTTCTTGTACAAGAAGTTGATCAGCGTCAGTGTCTCTCGATTTAAAAGATTTTATGGCTTCAAGTTTATATCCAGGAGACCTTTTGGCCCAGCGTATTTGTTTATTTTCACCCATAACCTTTGAGAAATCCTTATCAAATCTTGCTATATTCGCTTTTAATAGATGAATAAGATAAATTGACATAACTTTACTTGAATCCTTTCTTATTTCATCAAATTTGTTCTGAAAACCTACAAGAAGATTCTGTAAGTCTTTGTTTTTTTCGTTTTTGATCAAGCTAGAAAAAGCATTGTTTTCTGCAAGTTTAGAATTTGTATCAAGCTGCTTAAGAAGAGTTAACATTTCTCCTAGGTTTTGCCCAAATAGTATCTTTTGCTCTAATGTGAGTTTAGTTGCCTCTTTTTGTGCTTGATGATAATCAAAAATTAGACCTGTTAAATCTTTCACCCCCTCAACTGTAAAAGCAAGGACAAGAACATATATTGGCTGAATCTGCAAAGTAAGAGAAAGTGCGCATGCAATAGCCGCGGTAAAAAGTAATAATATTTTTTTAATCGCCCTATATTGAACAGATAGATCTTGCTCATTTTGCGTGACGGAAAAAATATCGCTGATATTCTGGACTATTTGGTTCGTGGACCGAAGAGAGTCAGACGCATTTTTCACAAAATTATCTGATGATGTTTTTTCTACAAGCCATAAGATCTTATTCAAATAGCCATCGCATAATTCTTCCGGCTTAGTTTTTTTTTGGTTTGTTGGATATTTGCTTAATATTTCTAAAACATCCAGTCTTGTTTTATTGGTTAAGTTGTTAATATAATCTATTAATTCTGTTAGATTACTTGTGACTTCAGATAGATCTGTTTGTGCGTTAACAACTTGCGGCATTTTAATAAGTTTATTTATCTATAAAAATATTATACTAAATAAATAGTAAAGTTTTAACATTTCTATTTGAAATTATATTAAAATGAAATTCTTTCTTGTTTTCGGGCAATTATACTACCTGCAATATTCAAGGACTTGAATGAGACTCACGCAATTTCTCATTTCTAACCGAACAAATCTATTGCTTATTTTCTTGGCATATGTATTCAATATCTAATCTATTTTTAAGGTATCATAGAGCTTAAATCTGTCTCTAAATCTATCTTTCCAGGTACTATAGAACTTAAATATGCTTCAGAGTCAAGTCCTAACTCTTCACATATCTCACTTTCTGTATCATTTATATGATCATTTATATAGACAAGACTTTTTTCTAAATTCAGAGAAGAGGTCAAAAATTTTAAATTAGCCTGTTCCTTGATTCTATCAAATGATATGCCGAATTTAATGAAATCTTTGACTTTAGAGATCTCTCCTTTTATTTTGCCCCTAATCTCTCCCTCTAGTTTTCCTTTATCAAAAGCTTCTTGCCTTGCTTCTTCTATCAAGGATTCTTGAGTTAGCCTGAGATCTTGTTCTCGCATTTTTTGTTTTAAATATAATGCTTGTTGATCAGGTGTCCATTTTGCTGTTTCCATAATATTATATCCTTTTTTGATTATTTCATCTCGATCTGGCTCTGATGTTTGATTATTA
>JANRKH010000065.1:0-28003 GCA_033763595.1 Rickettsiaceae bacterium | reverse complement strand
AACAATTGGCGTCCAGCCTAAATTAACAGCATTTTGTATCGAGCCTACATCCTCTCTTTTTAATGATAAATCCTGCATATCAGTCCTTGAATTAATATCCGCATCGCGTCCAGATCCTAAATCTGCTCCTACAATAAATCTGCCTCGTAAATCTGGTACAAAAAAACTGCCCTTAGGTATTTTACTTGAATTGCCAAAGTTATATTTCGCAGTTTTAAATAGGTTTTGATACTGTGACTGTAGTTTTGTGTCACCATTACAAAATAACCATCCCTCTGGAATATCGCCACTAAGACCTCCCCACATTATAATTGTGCCCGCTGGAAATTGACTCATAAAAACCCGCTATAAATATTACATATTAAGACTTTGTTGCAAAATACCTTCTTCTCGTACTTCGCGTACTTTATCGATGACCTAAGCTTGCAAATAACCCTTATTTTATGTTACTTATACAACTTTTAGGTGCATTGATTTTCTTAAATATACTCTAAATTGAAAACATCAGTCAAGAAAAAATTTTCAAGCTTTTCAGTTTGTTTGCTAAGACGTAAATAATGGTAAAAATACAGAGCCAAAAAACATAAATTACTAATGCAATATTAAGAAATAATGACTATAGAGCTGACATATAGTCTTTTAGGTTGGATTAGATACTAGGCGCGAGGAGAGAAGCCTATGAGTATTAGGTGAGCGACGAGTCAACAACGTAGCTAATTCAACATAAAAGACTATAGTATTAAAGGGGTGGTAACCTATCCATTAGACGAAATACTATTTCTTGTGTTATGTGGATGCGTGTGCGGGTTTGAAGATTTTGACGAAATAGTCATGTGGGGTAAGGCTAATATAAATTGGATTAGCAAATTTTTGCCTTACAAAAATAAAATACCAATAGCAAAAAATATTCGTAAAGTCATTAATCACCTTGACCCTAATCATTTCGAGGAATCTTTTGAGAGATGGGTGACAAGTATGAGTGTAGAGATAATATAGTCTTTTATGTTGAATTAGCTACGTTGTTGACTCGTCGCTCACCTAATACTCATAGGCTTTTCTCCTCGCGCCTAGTATCTAATCCAACCTAAAAGACTGTAATTATGAACCCACGATTCCAGGCAAGAGCTATCTGCTTGATGATGACCTGGTACTGTGGTTTACAAAGAAACTTGGAGCATAAAATCACTTGACAGAGTTGTACCATAAATGGTACAATGAATCTAGATTATACTAAATCTCTAGAATTAAATAATACTAGGAGCAAGTTACGAAGCCTACTCTGGTGTAAGCCTTTAGCGACGAGCTAAAAGAAAGTATTTAAAAATGGGATTTGGTATTAGATACGCAAGGAGATTCTATGAACATATATACTACTAGCAAGGCAAGGAATGAATTATTTAAATTGCTTGAAAACATAAATCAAACACATGAGCCTATTTATATAGTTGGAAAACACAATAAAGCCGTCTTAATCGCTGAAGAAGATTATAGCGCTATGCTTGAAACTTTGCATATTATGTCGGTTCCTGGATTAAAAGAGTCAATAATTGAAATGCATAAGAAGCCTTTGGAAGAATATTCTAAAGAAATAGATTTATGACTTATCAAGTCTTCTTTTCAAAAGAAGCACAAAAAGATGCTGAAAAGATAAAAAAATCTAATTTAAATGATAAATGCAAGATTTTGATTGAAATTCTAAGAACTGATCCGTTTATAAAAATACCTCCATTCGAAAAATTAGTAGGCGATCTAACCGGATTTTACTCAAGACGCATTAATATTCAACATAGACTTGTTTATAGTGTCGACCAGCAAGAAAAAATAGTAAAAGTACTTAGGATGTGGACACATTATGAATAACAAATTATAAAATGAGTGATCAAATTATACCAAATCATTAGAATTAAATAATACTAGGAGCACGTCACGAAGCCTATTCTGGTGTAAGCCTTTAGCGACGAGCTAAAAGAAAGTATTTAAAATGGGATTTGGCATAATAACGAATAATCCCAAAATGACTACTATATCTTAAGTAGTAAAATGGGACTTGGTCTTAGTGTTTATCTCTTGTAAAATGACCATCTACTTGCCTTGTGCTCTGATATTTCGCCCAGCTTTCTTTTTCTTTTTTTGGATGTGATTTTTTGTCTCGCTGGCCTTTCCTGCTTAATTTTGTTTCGTTGTTGACGTTTATATTTGAAGTATTTTCATAATAATATCGTTTGCCCCTTACTACATTATCATAAATATCCGAGAATCTTGCATCGAATTTCTTTTTCATAACTGCTCTTTCTTCAGAGGGCGTATAAAAACTATCTGTATAATATTCCATAAAATTTGACCAAAAGAATCGTTGAGGCTCATCTCTTTTTAGTTTTTTTTGGCCTACCACTCTTCTTTCCTGTTTTTCTAAAATTTTTTGCCTATCTTCCTCGCTCGTTTGGTGATAAGCCTTTATTATTTCTTCTGCAGAGGATTTATGAGGGATTTTTGATAAGTAATAATTGACAAAAGATGCTTTAAGAGCAGCATCTTTAGCTGCATTATGATCTTCGAAATAAATCTTATCACAAGATTTGTCATTATATAGAAGTTGTGAAATTACGCTCGATGTGCTACTAATTCTATTATATATAGTAACAATATATTTTTTATGGTTCACATCAAATTGATAATCAGAAGCTGTGCCGTATAGGCACAGAGTTAAAAACTCATTGAGTCTAAAGGTCAATAACGCACCTGCCGCTTCTAAAAAATTAGCTCCAACAGATTTGAGTAAACTAGTGACAATATCAGGTTCTTTGGGCTTTAGTAGTTTTGATGCTGACACTGAATTATCAAGTATAAATTTCTGTAACTCATGAGAGATTGTTTTATCACGACTTTTATCTTTAATTGATTTAAGCTGCTCGGAAAGACGCAGCATATTTTTTGCAATAGAAGCAGAAATTTTAGTATTTTTTGCTGCGGAATATTCAGTATATGAAAAATATACACCTGAAAAAGCTGTAATTCCAACTGCCACAAAAGCAAATGCACTTGCAGCAAAACTTTGTGCTGTAAGATAAAGAGCAAGTATAAAAGTGAGTCGTATTACTCTCCTAACTGGCTTTGAAAACAGAACAATAACTGTATTTTTGATGAAATTTCCATATGGATTATCCTCCATAAAGAATCTCTCATACTGATTTATTGGTGAGCCAATTTGATGATTTATAGAATATAAAATTGTTCTACCGGTAAGTACGTAAGAGGTAATTTCCATAGTGCCAACTAAGACAACTCCGATTGTTGTAAAAATTGCATTACCTAAGCCAAAGCTACTCGTAGAGTCTATGCTTTTTTGCTGGTTTCTATTATCATATGGTTTTTTCTGTTTGCTCATATTCTAAAAATATGTATATTTTTATTTGATTTCTCTAAATAATCCAAATCCAAAAGTTAAATAATGCTAGGCGAAAGAACGAAATCTACTAATATATTCTGTAAGGAAGGATAATAAGAACATAATATGGTCTTTAACCTAGAATAGCATTAACGTATTAAAACTAACTTATATTAAGTTAGTTTGGATTGCTAAAATATAAATTCTGTGATATTTCAACTAGAAATTATTAACTCTAACACACTCTTAACTAACATGAATTATTTTGAACAACCATCAGAAAACCCATCTCAACCAAGAAACTTAGTTGTGCTTTTGCATGGACTTGGTTCAAATGGTGAAGATATGTTTAGCCTCGTACCTTTTTTTGCAAAAGCCTTACCTAATTGTCATTTTTTTTCACCAAATGGAATAGAGAAGTGCGACTCAATCCCTTTTGGCTATCAATGGTTTAATCTTGACAATAGAGCTCCTGAGGTACTAGAAGAGGAGCTGTTTAAATCTGCGCCAATTATAATTAAAATGATTGAGGATAAGCTTTCAGAATTGAACTTAGGATGGGAAGATTTAATATTAGTAGGTTTTTCCCAGGGCTCTATGGTATCTCTTTATTTAGCTCTTTCTCATTCTTCTAGACTCTGTGCTGTGGTTAGCTTCTCAGGAGCTCTGATTCTACCTCGCAACATAGTAAACCGTGGTATACCAGTGTGCCTTATTCATGGAGAAGAAGATGATGTGCTAGATTTTACAAATTTCATCCTAGCGCAATCTAAATTATACAAAATACGCTCAACAAATATTGAGACTTTAGCTATCAGACACCTAAAGCACACTATTGATTTAAGTGGCATAAAATTTGCCTCTGATTTTTTAAAAAAATATGCAAAATAATATGGATTTTAGCGCAAAATTACAAGATTCTGACCCTCGTATATTCGACATAATACAAAAAGAAGAAAAAAGGCAATTCGACAATATAGAGCTTATTGCCTCAGAAAATTATGCAAGCAAGGCTGTGATCGAGGCACAGGGCACTATTCTTACAAACAAATATGCGGAAGGGTACCCTGGACGGAGATTTTATAATGGCTGCGAATATGTTGATGAGATTGAAGATCTTGCTACTTGGCGACTATCTAAACTTTTTAATTGTAAATTTGCAAATGTACAACCACACTCAGGCTCGCAAGCAAATCAAGCTGTGTTTCTATCAACGATAAAGCCTGGCGATACAATTCTTGGTATGTCTCTTGATTCAGGTGGTCATTTAACCCATGGATCTCCTGCAAATCTATCTGGTAAATGGTTTAATTCCGTTTTTTACAATGTGAACAGAGAGAGTTATTTGATCGATTATGATAATATTGAGTATTTAGCTAAAAAACATCATCCTAAATTAATAATATGCGGATATTCTGCGTATCCACGAAAGATTGACTTTGCAAAATTTCGAGAAATTGCAGATAAAGTAGGAGCATATTTGCTAGCTGATGTTTCGCATATTTCTGGGCTTATTGTGGCAGGTGCTCATGAAAATCCATTTCCTCACGCGCATATCGTTACCTCTACAACCCATAAAACTCTTAGAGGGCCAAGGGGAGGGGTTATAATGACAAATGACGAGGATTTAGCAAAAAAAATCGATTCATCGATTTTTCCAGGGATTCAAGGGGGGCCCCTGATGCATGTTATTGCAGCAAAAGCAGTGGCATTTAATGAGGCAAGCTCAGCTGAATATAAGGTATATATTAAAAATGTTTGTGATAATGCAAAATCATTGGCAAGTAGACTTAAACATAATGGCTTTAATGTACTTACAGGTGGCACTGATAATCACCTGTTACTGGTGGATCTTAGAAATTTTGGTTTGACAGGAAAAAAAGTGGCTCATATTCTCGATCAAGTTTCCATAACCTGCAATAAAAATGCTATCCCATTCGACAATACTTCACCTTTCGTGACATCTGGTATTAGGGTAGGAACTCCTGCATCCACTACTAGAGGCTTTGGCAAGGAGGAGTTTGATTTAGTGGCCGATCTTATGAAAGAAGCGATAGAATTAAGAGAAAACGAGCAAGCTCTCAGCCTAATTAAAAGAAAAGTTAATGATTTGTGCCGAAGATTTCCTATCTTTGCAAGATAAACATGCATGTCTAATAAATACAAGTCTAATTAAGTACCTTTAACATCAAGAGGATAAGAAATCTCCTTGAGGCTTTATGTCAATAAATTCGAGAATTAAATAATACTAAAAGATAAAGTAGCGAAGTATGGCATATGTTTGCCAAAAGCGGCGCTAGAAGAAGATATACAAAAATAGAATTAGGAATGATATTAAAACTTGCAAGACTTTATATATAATATATACTTAAAATTGTAACAACTTATAATTGTATAAGTATAATAAATTCAGAAACAATCCATATGACCAAAAAAAAAGTGAAAATAATACCAATAACACTAAGCGAGCACGGCTTTGCAACCTTACCTGTTACACAATTTAGAGTCATTGATACGCAAGAATTAGACGTGGTCTCAGAGAGAATTGTCGGTTTTGATGGAGCAAGTAGCCCTAAGACAGATGAGGAAAGAGTCCTAAAAAAAATACAAACTCACTCTATTACCCCAACAACATTCGAGTATAGAGAGTTTGATGAAGACATCACTAGTAGTAACTTATTCGTTGATCACTATACTTGTGACTCAAGTAGTATATTAAGATTTGGCATAAACTCCTCTGCCTCACTTATTGAACAATTGCATGCGGAAAATATTCGCACATTTGCAGAATCACCAGGACTAGTTCAGTCAACAACTCGTTCTGAAAAATATACTCCAGAGCAGGTGCGAAATGTTCTGTTATCTGGCATTGAGTGCGAGTTATTAAATAGAGCAATAGCGCATTTAATGCAGGACCCGAATATACAAACTGTTCTTATTGATATTTTTGCAAGGGTAAATGGCGGCGCTAGCAATGGTATGGTTAAGCTCAAAGATGACATACCTGAAACTCACACTGTACTTCTCTACAAACCACTAGGTCAAAAAGAGATAGTTGTAATTGATCCAAATAACTTTCTCTTCAGTAGTCATTTATCTAATCTTAACACAATTCCTAACACAGTTCTTAGCGAAGATCTGAAAATTAAGACCTTTCATACAAGTACTAAAATCTATGTACCAAATAATAACCAAGGCACAGGCCCTCATTTTTATGAGTATAGAAATTGTATTGATGTTGCTGCTAAGATTGCTTTTGAGATCAAGGCATTAAATGCAATGAAGTTATCTCAAGGTGAAGGTCCAATATTAATAGATGATATAGCTCATATAAAAAATTGTGAAGCTATACAGAATATTTCTAATAATATAGCTATAGGAACAGGGTTAATATTCGAAACAATTCCTCTGCGCATCAAGCAATCTTCGGATCAAAATGTCAGAAGCAAATTTAGCGCTATTGATAAAATCATTTCAAAGAATTATGCATTATGTTCAAGCATGGAGAAGATCCAACTGAATATCAAAGAAAATTATATTAGTATTTTAGCTTCTCAAATGTCATACGAGGAAATTCTTGCTCAAATGTGCCAACTGAACTGTTCGATAATAGATGATTTGCATGATGCTCTTATACAAGAACACAATGACTTACTCGGATCTCTTGGGGAAAATCATGAGTAAAAGCGCATATATCAACAAGATCAGAAATTTGAATTTAACAGATGAACAAAAATTGAGTATTTTATCTGACAAATGCTATTTTAATGATTATGCACATCTAGAATGGTTTTTTGAAGCTTGTGGTGATGATGTGATAGATATTACGTACAAAAACGGTCAACTCTTTGAAATTGCGATATCAAAAGGTTATGATAAGATCCTTAAAGAGCTTTTGAGTTACTATCAAAAAACTAGGTTAAACCATCCAAAAGAATCTACTGAATACAAAATAGCTTACCAGAATTTACAAATTATCCTTGAGCAATCGTATGATGGCTCATCAATTGCGCCTGCGGTGAGAGAAATACTTGAAAACTACATAAAATTTGATCAAGGCTCTGAAGATGTTGATTCTAGATCAGAATCTGAAGTGCTTGGAGGAGAAGTGCAAAGTGAAGATTTTGAAGATGAAAGATCGAAGATTGTTCAGGATATTAACTATGGACCGCTTCAGAAACTCGCCTCTAAAGAAGTCATGTTAGATACAGCTTACAGAACCAAAATTAGACTTGAATGCCTAAATGCCGATCCCGTAAAAGCTTGGAATAAATTCAGAGAAGGAGTAGAGTTTCCAGATAGCTCTAGTCGAAACAAGACGTTTTATAATATAGATACAACAAAAATAGCACCATTAACATTAGAAAATCTAAGTGTACTCGGCTATAAATATTGGCAACTTAACATGGAAGCGGAAGCTCAATTTGCGAATAATAATACTCAAAAAGCTCAAGCTATCATTACTCAAGCTGCAAAGTTGGTCCTTCAAACCCCAAATAGGGAAGTGAATTTACTCAATAAAGCTATTGTGATTTCCAATTACATTAAGTTTACTGGTGATGATCAGGGGAAAATCTGTGCTCCTCAAGGCGCAAAAAGGGATGTTTTTGCGTATTATTCTCGTTACTTAGCGAAAGGAGCTCCGCTAGTAATGGAAGAAATGCAAGATCCACATACACTTGTAACAAAAATATCCAACATAACTATCGAAGATGATGAATGTCGTGATATAACTAAAAATCCAATTAACTATGCAAGGGATTATAGCGATATTTTTGACGATAGTAACTACGCAAGCACAGAAGCAGATCGTTCAAATAATGATCAAAAAAACATTGATCTTATCGGTGATGCATAAGCAAAAACTCAGTGTAATATTAGAGTCTCCATAAGTATGGATAGGGCGCTTTGAGATTAAATTTCGTTAAAAACTTCACAGTTTATAGAGTTTTCTTTATGATTAGGTTATGATATTTACGGCATAATGACTAATTTTAATTTTTTCATCTGATTTGTAATATTGATTTTGAATCTTTAGATTTTGAATTGAACTTGGAGCTGATATAAATTTGCAATCAATATGAGATGTAACATTTACACAAAACGAAAAACCACAATCTCCACAATTGACCAAATCTCATTGTGGTGGTAGAATCTTAAGGTGGTATGAATTCTGTCACCGAGTTACTGAACTTTTATAGGAATGACAAAAAAGGAGACGGGAATGACAATTACGAATACGATGTCATCCCCTCGAAGGAGGGGATCCAGGGAATATAATTCTTCTAGATTCCCGCCTCCGCGGGAATGACAAAAGAGGACGTGTGAATGACAGAGAAGAGACGCGGGAATGACAATTACGATTACAATGTCATCCCCTCGAAGGAGGGGATCCAGGGAAAATGTCATCCCCGTGAAAACGGGGATCCAGGGAAAATGTCATCCCCTCGAAGGTATTTTATACCGGATGGTTGCATAATAGAAAATTATGGTGTTATCCATGAAGAGAAACGGAGATCTAAGTAAGTAGAATACTAAATCCCATTTATAAATGATCAAATTTAATGATCAATACGAATTGAACCTAGACTCGCCGTTGCGATCATATTTATATAGACTTACTCAAGGAAGCCCTAAAATTCATGTGTTTAATTTATTAGACCTCTCCTAAAAACTCTACTCCTAGAGGCAATTGCGCCGCCCGCGCAAGTATGGCAGAATCCTCACGTACCTATATGTACGCTGCGGTTTTGCGCTCCGCCTGCGCCTAGCTACTTGCCCGCCAGGAGCGAGTTTTAGAAGAGGCCTATTCTGGGAAATTGTATTAATTCTCGATTTGGCGCAAAACTTTTCTACTATAGAAAAGTTGAGGCTAGTTTTTGATATTAGGTCTATAATAGTTTAAATTTTTAACTAGATATTTATGATAATAAGTGCGATAGGTTTTCTTGCTGCTATTTTTGTAATAGTGTTTGCACATGAGTTCGGCCATTATCTTGCAGCTAAAGCTTGCTTGGTGCATGTGGAAGAGTTTTCTATTGGTTTTGGAAGAGAGATTTTTTCTGTGAGGGATTTATCTGGCACTATCTGGAAAATTGGATTAATACCACTTGGAGGATACGTAAAAATGTTTGGTGATGCTGATATTGCAAGTTCATCAGATTTTGCAAGATTAGAATCAATGTCATTTTCTCAAAAGAAGAAGGCATTTGCTTTAAAAACGCCAATACAGAGGATTTTTATTGCAGTAGCAGGTCCAGCTGCAAATTTTTTGCTAGCTCTTGTAATTTTTACGGCTTTTTACCGGCTTTATGGCGCATTA
This sequence comes from Rickettsiaceae bacterium, assembly GCA_033763595.1. Classification (GTDB taxonomy): domain Bacteria; phylum Pseudomonadota; class Alphaproteobacteria; order Rickettsiales; family Rickettsiaceae; genus JANRKH01. Next base: position 18,296 of record JANRKH010000065.1, on the reverse strand, counting down.
ATTGTGTCAAATCAAATTTCCGAAGTAGACTATAGTAGTCCTGCTTATATATCTGGGATTATTGCTGGAGATAAGATTGAGTCGATAGACGGAGTAAAAACAGATAATTTCAGCAAGCTTCATAGTTATATTGCTCTTCGGCCAAATCAATTGCTCACTATAAAAATTAAAAGAGATGGTGAAATTTTATATGTAAAAGTTAGAGCAGGTGCAAAAGATATTGTAGATTCAAAAAAACGAGTACAAACAACAATTGGTTTTATTGGAGTAAAATCAAGCGAGCCTAAACATATGCATTTGAGTTTATATGAATCAGTAAAAGCTTCAATGGAAGATGTGTATTCTTTACTATCGATCAGTACTGCAGCGTTAAAACAAATGTTACTTGGCGAGCGCTCAACAAATGAGATACGCGGAATAATTACGATGGCCGAGCAGTCTGGTGAATCTTTAAATTCTGGTATTACAAGCTTTTTGCTTTATATCGCATTTATTTCCGTGAATATAGGTTTTGTAAACCTATTACCGATTCCTCTACTAGATGGAGGGCATATAGTATTATGCATATTCGAAATAGTCACGAAAGCACGCCCATCAGAATATGCTTCTCGCCTATTCAATAAAATAGGTATTGTTTTTGTTATTTTTATGTTTGTAATTTCCTCTTCAAATGATATAAGTGCATTATTTTAATAATTATTATGAGCAAAAAAATAATGCTGAAAATTAGGCTAGCTTTAAGGTATTTAGTTGTGATTACCTTATTTACCCCAGCTTTTTGCTGGTCTGGAATGGTTCTGGTAAAAACTACTCATAGTAAGATTAAAGATATAATTGTTCAAGGGTCAAGCCGAATAGAGCCCGAGACAATAGTGAGTTACCTTGCGCTAAAAAAAGGCGACGAATATAATCAAGAAAAGGAGATATTATCTATCAAGGAGTTATTTCAAACTGATTTATTTGAAGATATAAAAATCTCTTTTGTGTCAGGAGTTTTATATGTGCATGTAACTGAGGCGCCGCTGATTTCCGAAATAAAATTTTCTGGAAATTCCCGTATCAAAACTTCAAACTTAGAAAAGGAGATCTTGACTCATAAAGGCTCCTCTTTAAGTCAATCACTAATCAAATCCGATGTAGAAAAAATTAAAGACCTCTATAAAAAATCAGGAAGGTATGCTGTTTCAGTTGAAGCAAATATTCAAAGAGAAAAAGACAATAGAGCCAAAGTTATTTTCGAGATTAAAGAAGGCCCAAAAACAAAAATAAGATACATAAATTTTGTTGGTAACATAAATTATAAGAGTTATGAGCTCAAATCTATAATTCTATCCAAAGAGGCCAGCTGGTATAGATTTATGAGCACGAGCGATGTATATGATCCTGACAAAATTGAATATGATAAAATTCTACTAAGAAAATTTTATAGTTCTCTTGGATATGCTGATTTTAGCGTTACATCTGTACTTGCTGAAATTGCGCAGACTAAGGAATATTTTTCTATAATTTATACAATTAACGAAGGAGAGAAATTCAAATTCGGAAAAACTGAGATTATAAGTAAAAATAGTGACATAGATTCTAAAACTTTTGAACATCTAAAATATGCCACAGAAGGTGCGGTTTATAATCTAAGCCTTGTAGAAAAAACAGTCGATGAGATTAATGATAAACTTTCTAATATGGGATATATGGGCAATATTGTATATCCCGAGGAGACCAAGGATAGAAACAGCAAGACCGTAAATGTCACATTTGTGATCGAAAAATTCAGTAGGATCACTGTGGATAAAATTAACATAAGTGGCAATAGTAAGACAAGAGATAGTTTGATAAGAAGACAATTTCGCATAAACGAGGGTGACTTATTCAACAGATCTGCCGTGAATAAAGCTGAGAGAAGTCTAAGAAACTTAGATTTCTTTGAGAATGTGAACATCGATATACATGAATCATTAGCATATAGAGACAAAGTAGATATAGATGTTAATGTGGAAGAAAAATCTACATCCGCACTTCATTTGCAAGTAGGTTATAATTCTGCGGATTACGGTTTTGGTGGAATTAGTTTCACGGAGACTAATCTACTTGGAACTGGCAGAGCGTTAAGTTTAGGTTTACAGAAATATAGCAAAAAGATGAGCACAAATATAAGTTTAACTGATCCTGATTTTCTTCAAAGAAATGTAGTTACAGGTCTGTCTCTATTTAATACCAATGCTAAAGGAGAAGCGGATGCGCCATACTTACAAGAAACAAGAGGAGGCTCTGTGAGTGTTGGTTACGAAGTAAAAGAGGATTTGAACCATAGTATCAATTACTTAATCAAAAATGATAAAATGATAACAGATTCCATGAGTGCAAGAAGCTATAATCAATATATGCATCAAAGTGATTATTTGCCAGTAATGCTTCTATCGGATCATGCTATTTACTTAGCTGAAGAATATGGAAATAATACAACTTCTTTAGTTTCTCATAAAATAACATATGATCGAACTGACAATATTATCATTCCTAAAAACGGATATATAATTTCAGCTACGCAGATTTATTCCGGACTTGGAGGTAATAAAAAATATCTTAAACATGAACTAGATCTGAAATTTCTAAAATCATTCTATAGCAATGATTATACTTTGAAGCTCACGGCAGAAGCAGGTACAATGACAGGTATATCAGGGATAAAAACGGGAATAAGCGAAAGATATAGTTTAGGAGACATGCAGATGAGAGGGTTTGAAGCTGCTGGACTTGGTCCAAGGCATAAATTGACTAGAGAAGCGTTGTCAGGTAAGCACTACTATAAACTTACATCGGAATTACATTTTCCTGTTGGAGCACCTAAGGAATTTAACCTTTCTGGGGCTGTATTTTGTGATGTTGGAGGTTTATGGGATTATGACATAAAAACCCCTAATTTATATAAAAGAAACGACATACATGATTCTCGTGCGCCAAGGGTTTCAGTAGGAGTTGGCCTTGTTGCTATAACATGGATAGGGCCAGTGAGGGTATATTACGCTCTACCTCCTCTAAAAAAGAAATTCTATGATGAGACAACCAGATGGCATTTCGCAATTTCTTCTTATCTATAAAAGTTTATTTATGAGATTTATACCAATAGTTTTAATGATTCTATGCTTTTTACTTGAGGGCTGTGCTACTCAGGAAAGCTCTCCTATTGTATATAAAACAAAAGTAGGGCGACTTGGCGACGAGAATATAATAATTGATCCTGGCAAAAAAATATATAAGGAAGAAATCAGAAAGACTTACGATTATGATGCTCAAAATGGCAATTATCTAAGGGTTAAAGACTCTGATAAGCGAGAGAAACACACTAAGAAGTACGAAGATATAAGATACTTAAATAAAGCTCATAAACATTCAGAAGAGTTAGAGGTATCTCGCTCTCAAGTATCAGATCGTGCACAAATCACTCAAAAGCACAATTTTGATCATGATGTATCTGAAGCCCAAAACGCAGAGACCAGAGGCAATAAACAGATAGTAGAGGTTCAAGTAGATAAGACAAAGAGTCAAGAGGATAAAATAAAACCAGATCATCAAGCAATAAAGGAACAGATTGTAAGTCTTGATCAAATAGACCAAGAAGGAAAGTTTAGAATAATAAAACCAGTTGATGCTGAGATCAAAGTGCATTTTGGTCAGACATACGACAAAGTAAAATCCTCAGGAGTAGTATTTAATATCCAAAACGGAGAACCTGTTAGATCATGCGCTTCCGGAGTTGTTGTGGGTACTGCAAAGGACGAATATTTCGGTAATGTAATTATTATTGAGCATTCAAATGGAGCCTATCAGTCTGCTTATGCTCATTTATCTTCAATTTTGGTAACAAGGGGCCAGGTAGTTGCCGAAGGTGAGGAAATAGGTATAACTGGTAAGTCCGGGAAGGCTACAAAGCCTCAACTGTATTTTGCCCTCAGAAAAGGTAGGGTGCCAGTAGATCCTGTGCCATATGTTAAATAATAGGCTGAGTGATAATGTATAAAATCTACACACTTTTCTAAACTATAGTCTTTTAGGTTGAATTAGCTACGTTGTTGACTCGTCGCTCTCACCTATTACTCATAGGCTTCTCTCCTCGCGCCTAGTATCTAATCCAACCTAAAAGACTATAGTAAAATATAATAGACCTCTCTCGAAACTCTCTCTATATAGATAAGCAATAAGCAATATACCAGATCTTAATGAGTATTCAAATAAAACTCAAAGAGCGTATATAAAAACTGATATTCTGGGCACTTGATTTAAAATTACAACTATAGTCTTTTATGTTGAATTAGCTACGTTGTTGACTCGTCGCTCACCTAATACTCATAGGCTTCTCTCCTCGCGCCTAGTATCTAATCCAACCTAAAAGACTATAGCACTTTGCAGTAGAGTCATTTTTTATTTAATATGCTAAAAATTACCAGGGAAGGAACAGATGATAATATCGCAATTATAAAAAACATATCCCAGCCAACAATCTCAACAAGTGTGCCAGATCTGATAGTGAACATGCTATTAGCAAAACTTGCAAGACTCGTAAAAAGAGCATACTGAGTTGCACTGAAATTTTTGTTACATAAATTACTAATATATGCCACTTCTGCAGCAGATCCTGCTGATGAACCAACATTTTCTATGAATATTGCAATTATCAGCGAAAGATCGGTTACAGGAGCGTAAAGCAAAAAAATAAACGACAAATGCATAACAGCTTGAAGTGTACCGCATATTATCATGCCTTTGCTAAGGCCAAATCTTGCTACTATATGACCACCTAAAAACAGTCCAATAAAAGTCGCAAAAACTCCTAGAAATTTTACTATCATGGCAATTTGGACTTTTGAGTAACCAAGTTTTAAATAAAATGGAACGCTTACAAAGCCGGTGAGTACACCTCCTGTTTTATATAAAATAATAGCAAGAATGATAAGAAATATGTTTTTTCTTTCAAGTAAATTTCTAAATGGCTCTATAACGGATTCTTTGAATCGAAAAAGAAAAGATCTTGCTTGCTTGTTGTTTTTGGGTGTCTCAACTAAAAATGGCAAATAAATCAGGGCAACAAAAAAAATTAACAAAGGAATCACAAATGAATAGTTCCATCCTATGTAAGATGAGGAAATTAGCATTCCGGAACTAATAATTAGCGCTCCAATTCTATACCCAAGTACTGTAAATGCCACGGCATTAGCTTGATCTCTCGCGGAAAAACTCTCAATTCTATAAGCATCTATTATTATATCAAGAGATGCGCTTAAAAAGCCAAGAGCAATAGCAAGGTAATATATAAGTAAAAAATCATGCGCTGGATGTACAAAACAAAAGCAACTAATCACAACCATATTCAGTGCAATTAAGACAATCATCCAGCCTTTTCTTGGGCCGAATTTTCCTACAAATGGCGCATTAAATCCATCTAAAAAGGGCGCCCATAGATATTTAAATGCATACGGTATTTTTGCAGTTGCAAAAGTGGTTGCAACTGAAATCACAACCCCTTCTTCAGTTAGCCATGTTATTAAGGCTGTATATAATATAGAAAAAGGTATCCCGCTTATGATACCAAAATAGAATATTTCTAGAAATTTAAGCTTCGGTTGAAGTGTTGTTATTTGTTTAATTTGCATAAATAATATTGATGGTAATATAAAGTCATTTTTGATCTTTATTGAATCTAATAATTTTTTGAGGATTAGTATAATCTCCCTCTAGCAGTATATTTAAACTAAATGGCTTATTTGCAAGTTTCCGCTCAGCTGTTTGAAGATAGAAATTCAGATCAGATTTTAGTGATAATTTGCCAAGCAAAGGAAGTATGGTGCCCGTTAATGTTCCGTTAAACTCATCATCTATTATGTAGACGTCCGTTAATTTTATTTTATCTAATGTGAACTCATATGATCCTTTAATATCATCTATTACAGTTGTTCCTTTAGATGCATAAGAAGCTAGAAGATTTGTCGTATTTTCTTTAGTGTCATTGTAGTTTATCTTTGTGATTAGTTCGTTTATGCCTATATCTTGTATAGTAAATTTTTTACCAAGAAAGCTTCCTGTGACATCTAAATTCTTCTTAATATTTTTTGCTGTGGTTCCAAACAAAGACATTTGACCCGCAATACTTGCAAAACCTTTACTTAAGGGGGTAGTAATCCCAAAATATTTCCTAAAAGACTCTATGTTAATATCTTCGAGACTAAAGGCAAGATATGTTTTCACTGGTGTTAAAGCGAAATTTCCAGTTACAGTAGCTTTGGCGTCAATAAATTCAAATCCTGTGTCTTTAATAGAAAATGTTTCTGATTTATTGTCAGCGCTCCAGTAAACATTTCGTAAATCTAAAGAATTGATCTTAAGGTCAATTAAACCTTTAGTGTTTATTTCGAAATTACTTGATGAAAAATTTTCATTTAGATACGTCAATGCCCGGTCGATTTTTTCGTCGCTTAGATTTAACTCTAAATTACCCGATTCAATATTCAATGTAATTGCAGGCTTTACACTTGTTGCTAGTAAAACAGCTCGACCAGTTACTTTGCTTGTTCCTGATCTTACTAAAAAATGATCTATCTCCAATGCTCCCATATTAAAGAATATTGAAGCATAAAAACCATCTAGTTTGCTACTATTAACTGCTAATTTATCTATATTGACTGTAACATATGTCCTTAGGGGGTAATTTCTTAGAGGTAAAAATTTCGAGTTGTAGCTGTCATCTGACATATTCAGCGTCAGGGACTTTAGATACGAATAAAGATTTTTCAATGGCTTAAAATTAGTTTCGTCAAAGTTCACATCTTCTAAATACAAATCTCCTATTAATAATTTTTCAGTACCTAATGCCTTTAAATTAAGATTGCCAGAAATATTTTCCCCTGAGACAATTGACCTAAAGTTGCTAATCATTATATCTCTTGGCGTTGCGTTGATAGAGCCTGTAAGGTGAATCGATGATTCTTTATTTTCTGATAAATCATTTGTATATTCTAGATTAATAATCTTATTTATATCATTGTGGGAGAATATTATATCACCGATAAATTTTGGCCTTGTTTTACTAGTTTCTAGATTGCCCGAAACTTTAAAATATCCATTGCTGCCAAGATCCGCGCTACAATTATCCACATGAAATAACTTACTATTTCCAATGCCTTCAAGATTAAGAGATGAAATTTTATCTCTAAATAAAGTGATATTGTCACCTTTGAGCTGTACCTGTATTACGTTATCAGTAAAAAAGAGAAATTTATTATTTGCATATGTTTTATCATCAGGTTTATCAAGAAGACCAGGTAAATTCATGTGTGCAATATCAATCGAGATAATATTTGTTTCATCGGTAATTGGTGTCCATAATGTCGCCGTTGCGCTTAAATTTTTGCTATTTAACTCTATATTATCGAATATTAAATATCTTTTATCTTGAGATATATTTCCTTTAATTTTAAATGGCTCATTTGAGCTAATATATTTGAGCGCTACAAGGTCGACATAAGAAGATAAGTCAGTTATAACATGTTTTAAGCTATTACCACTTAGCTTGAAATTTCCTGATACTACTCGTTCATCATCGTAAACAGTGACTACATCTAACTCAAAGTTGTCATTTATTGCTTCAAAATTTGATAGAAATGATTTAGTTTTGTCATTATATTTGGCCCCGAAGGAGTATCTTACGCCATCAATAGAAAATTCTGCATTTACATCCTTTAAAATTTTTGAGATAGATACATCGCTCACTAAAATACTAATTTTATCTAAACTATCAGAATTAGCAGTTGTTTGCTTAGACTTTGCCTGTTCTATATTTTTAGCAGTCGGAGATTCAAGTCTAGAATCTAATTCGTTCAAGGCCTCATCTTTTTTGTGAATATAAAGACTCGAGATTTTTAAGTGATTTACAAAAGATTCGGTTTTGGATATATTATTTAATATATCTTTAGCTTTAGATATAGAAGGGGCATAGTGTCCTGAGTCAATGTTAATAGTTTTAATACTGACTAATGATGGCCTAATTTCGCCAAAAAAAAGCTTAAAGTAATTTAAGAAGATTTTTAAATTGTTACCAGTAATCCCTCCGCTTATGTTTAGATTTTTGGCATGCAAATGAGGAAGCGGAAAGATATTTAGACTTAATTCGTCGATAGATGAGCTTTGATTAACTGATCTTGAAATATATTCCTCTATCGTTTTTTCAATCTCTTGCTTATTCTTGTCGAAGTTAATATAATAGTAAGCAGCAGTTAGTATTGGTATAGTCAAAGTAATAACAATTCCAAAGATTATATACTTTATATTTTTTCCTAAATTCATTCTTATAATACGTTAATTACTATACTTACATCTGAGTTTAATCTAACCCAAAAAACAACATGAGTCTAGAAAATTCAAGCTATCTCTCTAGAGATTTTATCAACATCGGAAAAATAGTTGGTCCGCATGGAATAAAAGGTAATATTAAGCTATTTATCGCGAGTGATTTTATTGAATTTATTGCGCATAATCTTATTGAAAAGAGCACTAGAATCAAATTATTTTCTCACAAAAATGAGTTTGACTTTAGTCTAGTCTCTTTCAGAAATAACGATTTTATAGTGAGTGAGAAATCTGTTAAAACAAGGACAGATGCTGAAAATTTAGGTAAGATGAAGATTTTTTGTAAAAGATCCGATCTTCCAGCGCTTAATGAAGACGAGTACTATCTTTCAGATTTAATCGGAAAGCAAGTTCAAGGCGACTCTATGGAGCATGTAGGCAAGGTAATAAATATACTGAACTTTGGTGCCGGTGATATTATAGAAATAGAAGAAGTTAGTGGTGGTAAAATACTAATTCCTTTTGAGAAAAGATATTTTATTTCATCAAAGGACGATGTTATAACTCTAAAAACTCCTCAGCTTATTTAAAAACGTTTTTCTGTGAAGTTTAGTCAGACCATGTTTTCTAATTGCTTCAAAATGAGCTTTAGTGCCATAGCCTACATTTTTTGCCCAGTCAAATTCTGGATGAAATTCAGAGGCCTTACGCATAATATCATCTCTATGAACTTTTGCTATAATAGACGCGCACGAGATAGAATATACGCTTAAATCCCCTTTGATAATGCTTTTAAAACGTTCATTCTCAAATTTCATATTACCATCTACTAGAATTTCTATTTCGAAATCCTCGGAATGCTTACGAAGCAACGCAATGCAATTATTTACAGCCCTTGTCATTGCAAGCTTCGTTGCATTTAGTATATTGATTTCATCTATTTCGTGTGAACTAGCCTCGCCAAACGCATATGAATAAGAACTCATTATTTTTGCTGCAAGAATTTCCCTTTTTCGTGGTGGAATTTTTTTTGAGTCAGTTACGCCTTGTATATGAAAATCACTATCAAGTTTAAGTAGAGCCGCTGCAATAACAGGACCTGCAAGTGCTCCTCTGCCTACTTCGTCAACTCCTATTTCTAATTTTATATTCATATCATGTTGTGAATTTACTTAAAAGACTAACTGCAGCTGTTTCGGTTCTTAAAACATTTTGACCAAGAGAAATAGAAACCGCTCCATTTTTTTTTAAATAATCTATTTCTTGTTCTGTAAATCCGCCTTCTGGGCCCACTAATAAGCCAATATTTTGCCTAATCTCTTTGTTTATTTCAGGAAAACTGAAATTTGACTCTTCCATTTCATTTGCAAATATTACTTGAAGAGGTAGGCTAAATATTAAAAAGAGTTTTACTGGTTCTGATATTACTGGCAAACTTAGACGCTCAGATTGACGAACAGATTCGAGAATTATCTTTTCTAGCCTTTCTAGGTTAAGTTTATGAGGTCCAGTCCTTTCTGTAATTATAGGTAAAATTCTAGTTACACCCATTTGCGTTGCCATATCACAAGCAAGCTCAAATTTGTCAGATTTTATTAGTGGTAGTAAAAGAACAAGATCCCAGGTCTCTTCTTCCGCTATTGTCCTGAATTTTTCATTTATAGTTAATATAGTATCATTCTGAGTGACATTTAATGTTGCAAGGAATTCCCCGTCTATTTGATTGAAAACCCGAATTTTACCCCCAGATTTAATCCTTAGGACATTTTTTATATAATTTTTTTCTTTTTGGGAGATATATATACTCGATTTTGTCGTAAGCTTTCCAGGAAAATATATTCTTGCAAGTTTTGAATATTTCATGTAGCTAAAATTGATTGACATTAATTTATTATATAGACTAATTTTTTACCAAATCCAAGAATTAATGCCAAATCCTATTGTTACAAGATCAAATTAAATGATCCAAACGAATTTTGTGGGACTCACCTGTACGCAAGGTATTATATACGCTAAAACACGCTGTGCGGAGCTCTTCTAGCTTCTGGGATGGCAATTTCGTACCAATATGGATCACCCCTGATTTACTCTATGCCCTTGCCATTTCAACTAATCTATCTTAAGTATTGGATTTGGAATGAGTTACTTCGGAGGAGCGCATTATAGTAGAACAAGCGCCGAAGAAAAATGTAGAATAACCGGAGAGGAGTTAGCGAAACAAAAAGCAGGTGAAGAGGCTATCCGAAAAGAATTCGAGAAGATTGGCGCAGAGGAAGGTTATAAATGCGGAGTTCTTGTCGGATCGCTAACTGCGCTAACATCAGTATTGTCAATATTTGCGATTGATAGAATAGCTAATTTTTTTTCAAGTGTTATCTCGAGTAATCAAGAAAAACATATTGATCTAGGTCAAGACTTACAGCAATATTCTAATCAAACATCTGATTCTTACTACTCTTGTGAATTAGGTGGCTTGTCATATTCTAATCATTCAGATTCGGTAGATTAAAGTATAGAGCGGAATAAATTCCATCTCCCAAGATATTTCCTTTGGCGCGAATAAATTTCGGAAGATGGCATAATATTTTTCAATATACATATTAGGCCTCTTCGGAAACTCGCTCCTGGCGGGCAAGTAGCAGGCGCAGGCGGAGCGCAAAACCGCAGCGTACATGAAGTACGTGAGGATTCTGCTATACTTGCGCAGGCGGCGCAATTGCCTCTAGGAGTAGAGTTTACGAAGAGGTCTATTGAATTTGATCATTTAAAAATAGGATTTGGCATTAATACCAATCAAAAAAAGTTAAATTATCAGTCTTTCTCTATTTAAAAACTCTCTCGCGAGTGCGTGATATGAAGATGACCCTATTGAGGATGGATCATATATGATCACTGGTTTTCCATGAGAAGGAGCTTCTGCTATCCTAACATTCCTTGGTATTACTACTTCAAAAACTGTATCTCCGAGATATTTACGTACATCAGCTTCTACTTCTTCTGTTAGTCTATTTCTTTTATCGTACATAGTTAGTAACACTCCCAGTATTTTTAGGCTTTTGTTTAGATTATTTTGCACTATATCAATAATTTTTAGCAAATGACTAAGCCCCTCAAGTGCATAAAATTCACATTGCATAGGTATTATAACCCCCATTGAAGAGGAAAGGGCATTTAAGGTTAATTGACCTAGAGAAGGCGGACAGTCAATAAAAATATAATCGTAACTCAAGTGCGAAGAGCTAAAAGCGTTTTTTAAAATATACTCCTTGTCTTTAATGCTTAAAATTTCAACCTCAGCTGCTGAAAGATTTATATCAGATGGAATCAGATGCAGCCCATCTATTTTCGTTGGAAGAATTGCGGATTCGATATTTTCCTTGCCTATTAAAACCTGATATATTGATTTAGCTCTGTCGTGCTGTTCTAGCCCAAGGCCAGTGCTAGCGTTGCCCTGAGGGTCCAGATCTATAACTAGTATTTTTTGGCCAGCCATTGCAAGCGCCGCTGACAAATTTACTGCTGTAGTAGTTTTGGCAACTCCGCCTTTTTGATTTGCAATAGAAATTATTTTAGCTTTTTTGCCTTTCATTTTGGATTCTTAAGATTACAGAAAGATTATTAGTTTTACTTGCGCTTATATTATAATCAAAATCCCAAAATTTAAAGGCTTGTTGTAATTCTTGTGCATAATTTTCCCCCTTTAGTATCAACAATGGGCCCGTAAGGCCAATTCTTTTTTTTAAATCAAGTAAAATTGTAATCTTTGCCATCGCCCTTGATACTAATATCGAGTTTAAATCGATTTCTTGATTTTGTAGATGTTCCGCTCTTTTATTAATGATGATAATTTTATTATTACTGAATTTTTTTGCAACTTCTAAAAAAGCGCATTTTCTCGTATCTGATTCAATTAGGTATGTTTTTTGAACGCCTGCTATTGAAAGTACAACTCCAGGTAATCCAGCCCCAGTTCCTACGTCTACTATAGATTGATTTAGGTCAATAAATTCTAATAGTTGCAGTGAGTCATATATGTGCCTTTGCCAAACTGTTTCTTCTGTAGATTTAGAGATTAGGTTTATAGCTTTGTTCCACTTAAGCAGAAGTTCGACATAACTTCGCAGACTAGGATTTGATGATAAATTTGGCTGATCTATGAGCACTTTGCTATTTTAGTCGTTAAATTATATTCTAGATTCCCGCCTCCGCGGGAATGACAAAAAAGGACGCGGGAATGACGATTACGATCACAGTGTCATCCCCGTGATTTTTACATGTCATCCCCTCGAAGGATGGAATCCAGTCCTAATGTCATCCCCTCGAAGGAGGGGATCCAGTAAACATAATTCTTCTAGATTCCCGCCTGCGCGGGAATGACAAAACTGTATAACTTAAACAATTTTCTCTTTAATTCTAGCAGCTCTACCACGAAGATCTCTTAGGTAATATAGAGCATTTCTTCTAACGATACCACGCCTTACTAACTTTATGGAATGTATTAGAGGGGAGTAAACAAAGAATTTGCGCTCGACCCCCTCCCCATAGCTTATCTTCCTAAGAACAAAAGAAGAATTTACGCCTCTATTTCTGCGCGCTATACATACGCCCTCAAATTCTTGCAATCTTTCAGTAGCGCCCTCCTTAATCTTTACTTGGACACTCACCGTATCACCAGATTTGAAGCTCGGAATTTGTTTATTTTCTGTGAGCTTACTGATCTGCTCTTGTTCAAATTTATCTATAATATTCATTTAATTTTCTCCGGTTTTAATTCTCTAATTCTAATTCTATAATTCTAATTCTATAATTTTTATGTCCTAAAACTATTTCCAAGGTAATAGGTATGATAATCACAAAACCTATTCATTAAAATTATTCCTTAAGTAAATCGGGCCTAAATTTTCTTGTAATTTCTAGGGACTTTCTATGTCTCCACTCAGCTATTTTTGCATGATCTCCAGATACAAGGACACTTGGTACCTCAATTCCTCTAAAATTTCTTGGCCTTGTGTACTGAGGATATTCGATAAGATTACCAAAAGCTTTTACGTAATTAAAAGATTCATCTAACAAAGTATTCTGATTCTTTAGAACTCCGGGAATGAGTCTAATAGCTGACTCTAATATCACTAAAGCTGCAAGATCTCCGCCAGATAGCACATAATCACCAAGACTTACGAGTCTTACATTATACTCATCAATTATCCTTTCGTCAATCCCCTCAAATCTTGCACATATAAATATTATTTCTTTTAGAGAGGCGATCTGCCAAGCTTCTGGCTGGGTAAAAACCGTGCCTCTTGGTGAGGGATATATGATTTCAGGATTATTCATATCTTTCTTTGCATGATCTATTGCTTTTGCAAGGACATCAGGGCGCATTATCATGCCGTTTCCACCGCCAAAGGTTACGTCGTCAATTTTTTTATGCTTTGAGATCCCAAAGTCCGAGATATTAACTATCTCAAGTGACCATAAATTATTAGCAAGAGCCTTGCCGATAACTGAAATACCAAGAGTTGCTGGATAAATTTCCGGAAAAGTTGTTAGAATCTTAACTTTCAATGTCTGTCCTTTAGATTTGAGAGTTGGTATTATTTACATTTTTAATATTGATGGATCTTTTTTTTAAAACTGATAAAATCTCGGGCATTGCTTTCTCAGCTGCAGCTTTTCCTGCTAAATATATTTCAAGATTTTTGCCATCCTCGAATAATCCAACATCATCCAAAGAAGGTCTGATGACTACGTCAGCAAGCTTACTATTAAAGTCATTTAGGGCTTCGTAGCTTATATACAGGGATCTGTAGGCAACATCAATCATATTGTTAATTTTTGGATCTTTAAGAGATGATCTGATATCTATAGCTATTATAACATCCGGATTATATTTTTTTGCAACTTCAACAGCAAGTGGAGCAGTAACTCCCCCGTCCACAAGAATCATATCATAAATCTTTACAGGAGAAAATAAACCGGGAATTGCGCATGATGCCCTTATAGCAGGAGCAAGACTGCCACTTTTTAGCTCGATTGTTTTTCCTGATATTAAATCTGTCGCTATTGCAATAAAAGGTATTTTGAGATGGTTAAAATCTTCTACGTCAAGATTCTTTCGTATCAAATCTTCACTTGTTGAGCCATCTAGACCACCTCTAAGCGAGGTAGCTCCTTCAACTGCGTCCTTCAAAGAAACTTTTATTAGGTCTTTTTGCCTTACATTTAATACTATTTTTTTTACAAATCCCACATCCTCGGTGCCTGCGTATAATGCGCCAATAATACTTCCAGCACTTGTTCCTATTATTAAATCAATTGGAATATTGTGTTTTTTTAATACTTCTATAGCCCCGATTTGAGAAATCGCACGAGCCCCTCCTCCTCCTAGCACTAGTGCAACCCTAATTTTTTTTTCTATTGGCTTTGGAGGTGAGTATTTAAAATCATATATTGTCTTAATAAATTGATGCTGGCATGCACAGATTATAAAAGCGATAGATATAAGAAAGAAGAATCGTTTAAACATTTGCTTCGTTGAATAAAATTTCCCCATTATGCGTTAATATCATTGACTTAACTATTTCGTCACTTAGATCTAATTCTGATTTATCCTTAAATAAGTATAAAATTAAGTTAGCAATATTTTTTGAATATAATCTTGAGGCATCATTTGAGACTTTGTTGTAATAATTACTAAAGCCAGCAACTTGTACACCTTTGTGTTCAATTATCTTGAGCTTGGATGTTACTTCACAATTGCCTCCAGAGTCAGCAGCAAGATCTATTATAACAGAGCCATATCGCATTTTCTCTACCATATCTTTTGTTATGAGCTTTGGCGCTTTTTTACCCGGGATCTGGGCTGTGGTAATGACTATATTAAATTTATCAATTATATTTAGCAACATATCTTCCTGTCTTGCTGCAAATTCACCTGAAACCTCAGACGCATAACCAGTTTTTGCAGAAAAATCTACTGAAACATCAGGATGTACGAATTTAGCACCAAGGCTCTCTACTTGTTCTTTTGCCGCAGCCCTAACATCGTATGCAGTTACTATTGCTCCTAGTCTTTTTGCAGTTGCGATCGCCTGAAGTCCTGCAACTCCTGCGCCTAAAATTAAAACCTTTGCTGGTGTAATTGAGCCTGCGGCCGTCATGAGCATTGGAAATGCGCTTTTGAGTAAGCTTGCGGCCTCTATCACAGCCCTGTACCCATTTAAATTCGCCTGGGAAGAGAGCGCGTCAAAACTTTGAGCCTTTGTGATACGGGGTACTAATTCCATCGCAAGCAAGGTAATTTTTTTGTTGGCGTAGAATTTTATCATCTCTTTATTTTGATAAGGATTCATAAATCCAATGATAATTGAACCAGATTTGGCGAATTCGCTCTCGTTGTGTTTTCCTGAAATCTCCGGAGGTTGCACTTTGGTTATGATGTTACTATCTGCCAATATTTCAAGAGGTACAGATGATATATGTGCAAAATTGAGGTAGGCTTCGTTTGTAAAATCAGATAATAATCCAGCGTCTTTTTCTATACAGACATCAAACCCATTATTTCTTAAAAGTTTTGAGGATTCAGGAGAAATGGACACTCTAGTTTCATAATTCGCAGTTTCCTTAATAGTTGCAATTTTCATGATATTGAATATAAGTTTTAATCTAGACGATTATAAAAATTTCAAACCAATATGCTAGTAAAAAAAAACTCTACTTTCTTATTTTTCTTACTTATTTTGAAAGTTTTGATATTTTGCGCCTGGTCTGCTAATGGAGTTGGAACATGTGACATAAGAATAATAGATAAACTTAATAATTATTTACTTTCTTTAGATAACGTAGCTATAAAATTTACTCAAGAGGAAGCAAGAGGAAAAAAATATTCCGGTATAATATTAATAAGCAAACCTGATAATTTTAGAGCTAATTATGATCCGCCATATCCTTTAGTGATCGTGAGTAATAAAAATTTTATAACAATATATGATTATGAGCTTGAGGAGCTTTCAAGACTTGATGCTAAAGATAATATTTTTAAGTTTTTGATGAATTCGTCCAAAAAGGATAATAAACTGGTAATTACATCTTGTAATGATTTAGGGTCTCAAGCTGAGATTCATGTATTACATACTGAGACGGATCAAAAGGCAAAAATTTCATATGATAAGGTAGCAGACGTATTACTTGGATTTGAGCTTGCAAATGAAGCAGGGGAGTTTGATTATTCTTCGATAAAAGTAAAATTTCATCATTTTATTAGGACAAAAAAATTGCATGCAAGCCTGTTTTCAATAAAAAACCCAAAAGTATACGGCCCTCCAAAAAGATATACTAATGACAATCTTCTAAAATTAATAGCAAAAGACTAATTTTAATCTGTACAAATTGCCAAAAATTAAAAATATAAAAATTCTAGCTCTAAATTTGAAAATCGATAAATTTTATGATAGACAATATCAAAATATAATAGTATGTTTCAGGCTGATTTTTGAGAGATATTATTATGCGTGCTTTGTTGCGCATAATGTATGAACCATCTGTAGATGATTCTACGCTCGATATTGAATTTCAGTGTACTTTGAACTGATATTTGAACTGATATTTGAAAGGATAAACTATTGGAATATGCTGACCTAGTCACGCTTTATTGAGGTCAAATTTAATAGTCAAATACAATAATCAATTATAATAATTAAGTGTATATCTCGAAAACTCAAACTATCCTGAAATTATTTCATAAATAACGTTTAGTCAGTAAGCGTTTAGTTAGTAAACTGGGTCTGTAGTTCAGTTGGTTAGAACCCACCGCTCATAACGGTGTTGTCGCAGGTTCAAGTCCTGCCGGACCCACCATCTATTTTTCTGTTTCCTTTTTCACAGCATAGATGCTTAATCAGCCAGTATCTCTTTGTCATTAGACTAATTTGGAAACTCTCTTTCTATAGAGAAGTGATATCAAATCTCTAGAATTAAATAATACTATAGTCTTTTATGTTGAATTAGCTACGTTGTTGACTCGTCGCTCACCTATTACTCATAGGCTTCTCTCCTCGTGCCTAGTATCTAATCCAACCTAAAAGACTATATGAGGACGAAAGCATGTTTGCGCAAGATGTTTATTCGACTATTTCTCCCATCTAGATGGTCGTTTTGCTTCTTTATTTACTATTTTTCCTGCTGCTGCCCTGCTCGGATTTGAAAATTCTTCGAGTATATCACCAGCTGTTTGAAGAGCGCCTCCAATTCCATGCATAAAATTACGTCTTAGTCGTTCGCTAGCTCTAAAGTGTGTCTTCATGAAATCATCCTTTGATCGCTCAAGGCCTTCATAAGAGATACCCGGAATTCTATCTATGGCGTATCCTGCTACAGGTATATGTTTGATCAGATCGCCAATAAATTTTGCTATATCGGCACTTGCATGAAGTAACCCCACTACTAAACTTGTGAGTACTCTTGCTGAATATTTTGATATTCCATCTTCCTGCTCTTTTCGTATTGCTGCCTTTAAGGTATTATAGTCTTGTTTTGCTTCATTTGCTAGCTTGTTCTCACTAGATGAATACATGTTCATAAGGTCAGATATTTCTTTGTCTTGATCTAATTTGTTTGCGCTTGAATTAAGAAGTTTTAGATTCTGTAATTTTGTAACCTCCTCTTGAAAAGCAGATTTAAATGTCGCAAGTGAACTATTATTTTCGTCAATTAAATCTTCCTTTGCACATTCGATCACGCAAGTCTTGAGAGCTGATATAATCTTTTCGAGATTTTCAACGGGCTCTGAGAGCAAATGAGGATTATGTAGGTAGTTTAAACCCAAACTTCCTAAAATAAGCACGTAATATAATTGCTACGCAATAGATAAACTACGCCTTTAGGGCATTTTTATTGCTTTTGCATATTACGTGTGTTAGCATATTCACGTAATAATATATGTATAGGAGTTTTTATGGCGC
>JANRKH010000064.1:0-44010 GCA_033763595.1 Rickettsiaceae bacterium | reverse complement strand
TATTGTGTAATTTATTGTGTAATGATTTAAGTATTAATTGATATGAGGATTTAAGTTTATGTTCTTATCTTATCTTACCTTAAGATTCTACCACCAAAATGAGATTTGGTCAATTGTGGAGATTGTGGTTGTGAGATTGTGGTTTTTTTGGGGGTGATAATTGGTTATTTCATATGGTTTGTATCAAATCTTAAGAATTAGATAATAATAGAAGCAAGTATTTGAAAATTGGATTTGGTATTATCTACTTTTTTGGCTCAAAGATTTAATAGTTGTGGATATAGAGTTGCCAACTCTTGAGATTTGCTCTCCAGCAGAATAGAAGGCGCTTTTCATTCTAGAAACTTGCCTTTGAATCATTGACTCATTAGGATCAATTAGGTGCTTTTTATTATATTCGTGAGCGCCATTTAGAAATTCTTTAAAATTATAGCCTGGCGCGAGTTTTGTAAAAATAGACTCACTATCTTTTGCGAATGTGTTTGGGTCTTGCTCTGCAAAGGAAATATACTGGTCTGCTTGACTGTGAGGGCCTTCCGGCTCTTCTCTCACGCCGTTTTGCAGATTCTGATGCATTTCGTCAATCTCTTTTTGCGATGCATCCTTGTTGTTAGTTTGTGCGATGCCTTTTGCAAAACTATAATCTTCTATGGATTTAAAGATAATTTTAGCCTCTGCTGCTTTAATTTCTGAGCTTTGCTTACCTAATTCCTCATTTAGCCTCTCGCGCCACTCATCTTCTTTTTCTCCATTTATATGCGCTTGATAAGCTTTCATGAAGGCCTTTAGAACTTTATCTTTAACTTCTTTTGAAACTTGCTTTGTCGCCTCTGAGCCTCTATCTTCATCTATCATTACTAATACTTTTATTGTAGTCTTATTAATAATATTGCAAACTTTTGAATAATTAAATCTTATTGTGTAATTATATTAAAAAATTAACAAATGAGTGATATTTTTTCAGTATATTTTTAACTTCCTTTTTTATTATGTCGATTGAGAGGATAGCTTTAGAGCCAATCCTTTAAGTCATTTACCCTAACTCTTGTTTGTGTCATACTATCTCTATCTCTAACAGTTACAGTCTCTTGCTCCCCTTCGAAAGTCTCAAAATCAACTGTTATGCATATTGGTGTACCTATCTCATCATGCCTTCTATAAGCTTTACCAACATTCCCAAGATCTTCATATTTAATACGTCCCTTGCCTAGCTCGCGTAATTCATTAGCTATTTCTTTGGCTTTTGCTACAATTTTTACGTTATTTTTTGCAAGTGGAATAATAGCAGCTTTAAAAGGCGCTAGATGCTTTGCAAGCTTAAGTACAATCCTTGTTGTACCATTTTCAAGAGTCTCTTTGGTATAACTTTCAGTTAATATAGCAAGCACCCCTCTATCAACCCCAGCTGATGGTTCTATCACATAAGGAACCATTTCATCATATGTTTCATCTTTATATGTAAGAATTGTATTTGAGTCTTTATTATGCAAAACTTTTGCGTTTAGATTTAAGCTATTATTATTTTTGGAATGAGATGCGAGATCATAATCAGATCTATTGGCGATACCTTCAAGCTCGTCAAACCCATGTGGAAACTTGTATAAAATATCAGTTGTCGCAACAGAATAATGCGCTAGCTCCTCTTTAGGAGTCTCGTAAAGCTTAATGTTTTGAGGCGAAAGTCCTTGCTTATACCACCATTCTAATCTTAGTTTTACCCATTCTTTGTGCCATTTTTCACTATCTTCTTTTGGGGTGAAAAATTCTATCTCCATTTGCTCGAATTCTCTAGTTCTAAAGATGAAATTTCTCGCTGTGATCTCATTTCTAAAAGACTTTCCAATTTGCGCAATACCAAAAGGGATTTTTCTAGATGTTGTGTTAAGAACATTTCTGAAATTTATGAAAATTGCCTGAGCTGTTTCTGGCCTTAAATAGACAAATTCATTTTCATTCTGAACAGGCCCGAACTGACTCTTAAACATAAGGTTAAAATTCCTTGAATCAGTAAGATTGCTAGAGCCGCAATTAATGCATTTGCCATCTTTCAAATGATCAGCACGTAACCTTGATTTACAGTCTTTGCAGTCGACTAGTGGATCAGTGAATGTTTCTTCGTGGCCAGAATATTTAAGCGCAAGTTTATGTGTTAATATCGAACTGTCAAGGCCCTCTATATCATCTCTCTTGTAAACTATTTCGCGCCACCAAGCATTTTTGAGGTTATTTTTGAGCTCGACTCCAAGTGGCCCATAGTCGTACACGCCCTGTAATCCGCCATAAATTTCAGAGCTATGAAAAATAAACCCTCTTCGTTTGCATAGCTCAACAATTTCAGACATTAAAATCGTAGAATCGCTGCTAGAGTTATTGAGGTGATTATTGTTTTCGGGTAAATTATCTGCTTCTTGGCCCATTGTTTTTTGAAGTTAATTGTCTAAAAACGTAAAATAGCGACTAACAGTCCTAACTTCAAGATGTTTATAGCGTCTAATTTATGAAAGGGTTACTGATTATGTCTTTTGCTTTTTCTTGAGTTTTTCGTTAAAAACGATATAAAACTTACCCCGAAAATACTGCCAAATGCACATATAAAGAAGATAATCCCAGAGAATATATCAATAGCAAGTATCTTTAACCCACCAAAACAAATAACTGCGCTCAACAATAATCCAAAAACCATTCCCATCCTTGAGGCCCGATAATTCATTTCAAGCGACGCTTGCTCTAGCCTATATTTTTGGTCCTGCTCCTTTTCTGCAAGTGTTAGAATTTTTTCAAAGGTCCCCGGGAATTGATCCTCATAAGCATTTAAGACTTCTATTGGAGGTAACAACGAAGCATCATAAAATGATCTATTATTAACGCTGATTTCATTAGTTTGACTCTTATATCCTCGATTCAACCTATCATCATTATAAAAACTCTTTATATTCTTAGTTCTTTTCATTGCTTATTTTTTGTAATGATTTAGATATATATCTTTTGACTTTGAGGAGGCAATAATCAAACCCAAAAGACTTAGGTGTATAACCTACACTTGGACTAAAATCATATAATTTTATCATGCCAAATAAAAAATTTATCCAAAACTTATACATCTTTATCTAAAAAATATTCCAATGTAGGAATAAATGGTTCACCTCTGAAATTTAATCCATTTTTATATTTATTTACACACGTTGTAAAGCTTTTATCGCAAGTTTGCCCTGGATATTTTTCCTTATTGATGCCGCATTCCACATCCCCAAACCTTGCTCTGCAAGTTTTACTGTATAATTTTACAATTTGCTGGGAGTAGTTTGTAACTTTCGATGCTAGAGTAATCCTAAAGGACATCTCATCAAAACTATAATTACTTATGAGGTAATTTAGCCACTTATACTGGAGATTTTCACCGCTATAAATTGATATCTCGATATTAGTGATTAACTCAAGATCGTCTATACCCAATAATTTATCCTCGAAAAAACCTTTGATGATGACAAAATTTGCGCCGCTCTCGTCAAAATGTCCAGTTTCAAATTCTAAGCCCAAATTAGGCATATATATTATCTCATCAATGATAATGGGCTTTTGACCATCTGTTAAAAATAATGACCCTTTGTCTTTGAAATGAACAACGAAACAAATTTGCCAAGGATTTTCTGTTATATTATTTACCATTTTACCAACTCTTTATTTTAAGTGACCACGATTATTCTGTTTCTGTAAGTAAAATATCGCATAGCAAATATGCTCCATCCCTTGAGTGACTATATTCTATTTTTTTGGAATCAAACCTAACTCGCCAATAGAAACTACACTCAACCTCGATATTCTTGCCTGAAAACTTGGGATCAATCGTCACTATCTGTGACTGAGTATCGTAATCAAATGGCTTTTCATCTCCATTTACGTATATTTTAAGACTCGAAATATCGATATGTTTTAATTGTCTAAAAAAAATATTCTGCCCATCTCCGTATTGTTTAAATATCTTGAATTCATTTTGATTAACAAAAAAACTAGATTGCACTAATGTTTTTGGAAGTGTACTGTCGCCTTGTAGAACTAAATTAAAACTATTTAACGGACCACCCCTTGCATTGAAAAAGCCATAAAACTCCTCAAACTCTTTTTTGGACAATTTTGGCGATTTTATTAAGAAATTATGCACAGAAGCATCTGTGTTATTTCTTATGTAATTGCGCCCTGAAATGCTTTTATGTACTACTGACTCAAATCCAAAACTGATTGTAATAAACGGATCTAAAAAATTGGGCAAAAAACTATCGTGATGCATATTTACCTCGGCTTAATTGATGAAAAAAAAATGATCTTAGATCTAAGAGTCACTAAGTCATTACTTGGTATAATTTCATAATTAGAGATTTTGCTACTGATGACGATAAAACTAGCTGCATTAATTTCGATTTTGATAATTTTATTTTCAATTGTCTTGATGATTCGCTTTAACAATGAAACTTGTATATCCCTACTGTATATATTAACCTCATATTCCACGTCATATATGCCAGATCTCAGATCGTCCGATACAGATATATTTTTGAACTTATGATAAATGTAAGGATATTTTGTTGCAGGTTTTACAGAATGAGATATATGCTTTACCAATAAAGATAAACTTTCTGTATTCTCCAGCACTGATTGCATATGGGCCTGAAAATCTAGGGCTATCGATATTGACATATTAACCCTCAATTTCCTGTGCAATAATTTTCATAATATGATTAAGCTGGTACGGGCTTATTATTTTTCTTATCATGAATATCCTATTATTGAATCTTATATGTATTTTTGAGCTGAGATTATTGATAAATCTTGTCGTAAATACAAAATATTCCTCATTGAGCAAATGTCCGAAATTAATATCATCGAACTCCTTAAGACCGAGTTCAGAAAGGCTTGTAATTTCAGCAAAGGCGCCATGAACTATGACGCCCTCCACTTCATCATCTTGTATTTGAATAAATTCAATATAATGCCGAAGCCTTGCAGCAAATGATTTTTTTTGCCTCATAATCTTACAATTTATAGTTTCTATAAGGTCCAAGTAGCATAAAGATACCTTCCATACTTTCAGAGTTAATGACCTCTTTGTCATAAAGCAATCCTGCATATATCATTATAGCCTGCTTGATAGAAAGTGGGGTTGTATTAACCCCTGATAAATATTTCACCTCAATTAGGTTTGCACGAATTTTAGAATGAATAATTATCTTGGAATTTTCTAGAGAGTAATCTTTACCAGCAGTAAGCTTATCCTCTATCTCGCCTAAGATTTTTATATGGACTATATTTCTTACTGGCTTTGAGCTTAAATTGATCTTCATATCGCTTTCAACTTTATAAATCGATATTATTTCCTTGACGCTAAGATCTATTCCAACATATTCCTCCACATAACAAATTGCCGCTTGCAGCAGGAGCGATAGCAAGTTATCGTCCTGATTACCGGTAATCCTTAAGTATTGTTTCATCTCCTCAAGATCAAGAGGAGCGTTTGTTGAAATTATTGTTTTATCTTCTGTTATTTTTATCATTTTTTCCCTGGTAATTATTGATCTTTATACTTCGAGTAATTTAATTGCGCGTGGATCTATAACATCTCCGCCTACTCTTTTTGTTGCGTAAAATTTTATAAATGGCTTTTCAGTGTATGGATCTTTCATGATAGTTATTCCTTGTCTATCGACTATTTTGTAACCCTTCTTAAAATCGGCTATTGCAACTGGGGTTTTTCCAGCCTCCAGTAATGGCATTTCACTAGCGCAAAAAACAGGTATCCCGAACAGAGTGTTTGGATATGCCTGACTTATGGAAGGCTGCAATACAAATCTTCCATTTGCATCCTTAATAGATCTTAAAGCAGCAAGAGTTCTTCTATTCATCAAGAACGCTGCATTAGATTGATAATTTTCTTCAAGAGAATTTATGAGATTTAGAATATCGTCAAAACTTACCTTGCCCGCTTCTGTAACTTTAAGTTTTGCCACATCTTCGCATTTGAGGAAGCCCTTTGGTTTATTGACTCCATCGCCACTCACAAAAGCCTGATTCTCTTTTTCCGCAAACGATTGAACAAGCTGACTTGTGATCCAGTTTTCGATATTTACAAAAGCGTCGTCAAGCAACCTTTGCGTTGCCTTTGGCTGCGCGTAAATTTCATGAACATCTATTCTTTTTTGAAGTATGGAAGCATTTTCAGTGTCTCCTCTTGGATCTACCTCTGTTGTCCAACCTGAATCAAACGCTCCGGCCTGAATTAGAAGCTCAAGTGCATTTGAAGAGATTGTTTCTATGCTTGCAAGCTGTCTTAGGGGAGAAATTTGTGAAATTCGTTCTATGATGCTTGAAAATTGGTCAGGACTTACTGCAAAGCCACCTCTTTCATCTGAATCTGACCCTAGATATTTATATTCATCTGGAGATTTAATTCCTTTTATAAAGTTTGCTAATTGGCTGTTATTTGGTTTGTGGTCTGTAATGCCTATTTCAAGAAAATTTTTCATTTGTATATCCTCGTTAATTATTTGATTGTTTGATTTGTGAAAATTATGTGAAATTTTTGAGTCCGAGTTTGCAGGAAAGGTCACAAGACTCACCTCCCATAAATCGATTTCAGTGATTATTCGTTTATTTTCATGATTGATATGTGATTCAATGACGTTAAATCCGATACTTAGTGAATCTAGAATATTTTTTTTGACAAGATCTATTGATTCCATGCCTTTTACAGTTCCAGGAGTAAGAATTGCTTCTATATAAAGTCCATATTCGTCTTCAAAGATTTTTTGGATTTTGCCAATAGGACTTGCAAAATCATGTTGCCATAAAAATTTTACTGATTTTTTTGTGTCGCGTAATGATTTCTCAAAAGCGCCTTTCATGATTATGTCATTTGCTGAGTCAAGAACCCCGAATACACTTGCATAACCTGAGATGACAACTTCCTGATCATTTTCCGCAGATTTAAATTCTAATTTAGTAGTTTTCATTTTTTCCTTGCTTAAGTTAATTTGTACTAACAAACGTTAAAATATTGGTCTTGCTAATACGCAAAATAATTCACCGAGTTCATGAACGGTGAAGCATTTTTTGCCGATGCAAGGGCTTTATAACAAAAAAAAATTAAGCACTAATAGATATGGATAAAAAAAATTTATTTTTTTAAAATTTTTTTTGTTAGGAATTATATTGACTAGATTCCCGCCTCCGCGGGAATGACAGTTATTATGTCATCCCCGTGAAAACGGGGATCCAGTAAATATAATTCTTCTAGATTCCCGCCTCCGCGGGAATGACAAAAAAGGAGACGGAAATGACAGAGAAGAGACGAGGGAATGAAAAAGTGTCATCTCACGTAGAAAACGGGGATCCAGTAAATATAATTCTTCTAGATTCCCGCCTCCGCGGGAATGACAAAAAAGGATGCGGGAGACAGAGAAGGGAAGTGGGAATGACAGTTACGATCACAGTGTCATCCCCGTGAAAACGGGGATCCAGGAAATATAAAGACTAGATTCCCGCCTCCGCGGGAATGACAAAAAAGGAGACGGGAATGACAGAGAAGAGACGAGGGAATGAAAAAGTGTCATCTCACGTAGAAAACGGGGATCCAGTCATAATGTCATCCCCTCGAAGGAGGGGATCCAGTAAATATAATTCTTCTAGATTCCCGCCTCCGCGGGAATGACAGAGAATAGAAGCGGGAATAACAGTGACGATCAAGTGTCATCCCCTCGAAGGAGGGGATCCAGGAAGTAAAATTCTTCTAGATTCCCGCCTCCGCGGGAATGACAAAAAAGGAGACGGAAATGACAAAAAAGGATGCGGGAGACAGAGAAGGGAAGCGGGAATGACAGTTGCGATTACCATCCCCTCGAAGGAGGGGATCCAGGGAATATGGGTACTGGGTTTCTAGGTACGCGGGATGGGATAAAAAAAGAAATGTAAAAACGGGATCGCTTCGCTAAAGCTCGCGATGACGGTGGTGTTATACCAAATCTCTAGAATTAAATTACTATGAGCAAGTCACGAAGTCTACTCTCGTGTAAGCCTTTAGCGACGAGCTAGAAGCAAGTACTTAAACATGGGATTTGGTATTACTTGCTCGTGATTAAGGCTTAAGGAAACTAGCTCATGTACTAGCGCTAAGCTATGTCATTAATTTTGGAGTTAACTATTATAGTCTTTTATGTTGAATTAGCTACGTTGTTGACTCGTCGCTCACCTAATACTCATAGGCTTCTCTCCTCGCGCCTAGTATCTAATCCAACCTAAAAGACTATATCACCAATTATATGGGCAATAATAAGTTGATATAAATCTTCTTTGGTTTGCACGTTTTTCGCATCGCCTCCAGTCTGAGCTATTTTTTCATTGCCTCCTCCGCTCGCAATTCCATAGCTTTCGGCTATTAATTTAATCAAATTTAAGGCATTACAATTTTTTTTGACTTGATCGCCGCAAGCTGTCACAATTGATATTTTTTGCTTTTCTTCTGCAATATATACAAGTATTAGATCTGGATTTGATGATATTACCTTTTCTGCCGCTATTCTATGAGATTTTATATCAATATTTTTTTCAGTTTTGATGTAAACCCTAACTGCGCCTGATTGTTTACCGAATTCTTTTATCTCTTCGTTTGTAATCAAAGCCTTCTCAGCTTTGAGATTTTGCAATTCTTGCTCAAGATGTTTTTTTGCGTTCGCAAGCGCCGTAACAGAGACGACTAAATCTTTTTTTGGAGATTTTAAAGCTTCTGAAATATTGTCAAGCATTTCCATTTGGTTGTTCAAATAATCCAATGCCGCCATGCCGCATACTGCCTCTATCCTTCTTATTCCAGATGCTATAGCTCCTTCAGATATAATTTTGAATAAGCCAATTTCGCCAAGTCTCTTAACATGAGTTCCGCCGCATAATTCCACTGATTTATCATGATTATTACCCATGGAAACTACCAAAACTTCTGAATCATATTTCTCGCCAAAAATAGCCATAGCTCCTCCTTTGATCGCATCGTCTATATTCATTAGCTTGGTTGAGACTTCTTCGTTAGCAAGTATAATTTTGTTAATTTTCTGTTCAATAGAGCTAAGTTCGTCTGAGCTAATTTGTTTTGGGTGACTTATGTCGAATCGCAATTTATCATGGGATACTAGAGAGCCTTTTTGAGTGATGTGAGTACCAAGCTCGTCTCTCAGAACTTTATGTAATAAATGAGTTGCCGAATGATGCTTTCTTAAATTATTTCTATATTCTTCGTTAAATTGAAGCTCTACATTATCTCCTTCTTTTAAAAAACCACTCTCAATATATACAATATGAGCAATTATGGAACCTAGGTATTTTTTTGTATCTACAACCTTTGCATTTACATTTGAATGAAAAATCTCTCCTATATCTCCCATCTGGCCACCAGATTCGCCATAAAAAGGTGTCTGGTTAGTGATTATTATGCAATTGTCGCCCTTTTCTACTCTATCTACTATTTTTCCGTCTATCAAAATTGCATTAACTACTCCGGAGCTCTTATTTAGGCTGTATCCCAAAAATTCCGTTGAACCAAATTTATCTTTTATATCAAACCATTTTTCGTCTAATGTTGATTCTCCGGACCCTGACCATGATTTTTTTGCACGGGTTTTTTGCTCTAGCATCAACTCTTCAAATCTTTTTGTATCGATAGTGATTTTTTTTTCTTTTAACATATCTTCCGTTAGATCGACGGGAAATCCGTATGTATCATACAATTTAAAAGCTATATCACCATCAAGAACATCTCCTGGTTTTTTGTGAGTGATTTCTTGATCGAGCAATCTTATACCTCGCTCCAGAGCTAACTTAAATCTCTCCTCTTCAGATCTTAGGATTTCTGAAATTAATTTTGAAGCGCGTCCAAGCTCTGGATATGCATCGCCCATTATTCCAACAAGTGAAGGCACAAGCCTATGTAATAATGGATCTGACGCTCCTAGTTGATGCGCATGTCTCATTGCTCTTCTCATAATTCTTCTAAGCACATACCCCCTGCCTTCGTTTGATGGCATAATGCCATCAGCTATTAAAAAAGAACATGAACGTAAGTGATCTGCGATGATCCTGTGAGAAAAGGCCGCAAGTCCTTCTGATTTTATTTTAGTCGCTTCTTCTGAGGATTTGATTATCTCACGAAACAAATCAATTTCGTAATTATTATGTACTTTTTGCATTACCGCTGCAATTCTTTCTAGCCCCATACCTGTGTCAATAGACTTCATTGGAAGCTCTATCTTTTCTCCGCCTGGCTTTTGTTCATATTGCATAAAAACCATGTTCCAGATCTCTATAAACCTGTCGCCATCTTGATCAATTGTGCCAGGTAGACCTCCTTTGATGTGTTTGCCGTGATCGTAGAATATCTCTGAACACGGGCCGCAAGGACCAAGGTCTCCCATAGACCAAAAATTATCATTCGTACTAATTTTTATAATTTTCTCATCTGAAAATCCGGAGATTTTTTTCCATAAAATTTCAGACTCATGGTCAGTGTGATAAATTGTTGCATATAATCTATTTTTATCGATCCCGAGTTCTTTGGTCAAAAACAGAAACGCATAATAGATAGCTTTTTCCTTAAAATAATCGCCAAAGGAAAAATTTCCGAGCATTTCAAAGAAAGTATGATGTCTTGCTGTATAGCCAACATTTTCTAGGTCATTATGTTTGCCGCCGGCTCTGACGCATTTTTGACATGATGCGGCTCTTTTGGATTTAGGCTGCTCAAGCCCGGTAAATTGGTTCTTAAACTGTACCATGCCAGAATTGACAAACATCATGGTCGGATCATTGTGAGGAACTAAAGAACTTGCCTGAACAATTTTATGATCATGTTTTTCGAAAAAATTTAAAAATTTTTCTCTAATCTGATTGACAGTTATGGTCATTTTTATATCTTGCTTATTTATAATTATGTATAGTCCAAATATTTTGATAATCAAGAGCATTGGGTCCAAATAGAGACAAATTTATAATCACAACGACCATATAGTACAGTAAATAGAAAGCATTATTTATGAAATTTTTTAAAGAAATCATTAAATCATTTAATAGAAGACTCGATAATAAAAAGCTCTATTTTCATATCTCAGATCACGGCCTCACTGTGTTATATTATATAAATAACAAGTTCAACGAAAGTTATTACAGCCCCCTCGATTCTCTTGCGAGTGATCATGGTCTTGTTGAATTTGTGCTAAAAAGAAAAACGACCACTGCAAAAATAATACTAAATTCCGCAAATATGAGTTTAGAGCACGTAGCTCTTCCAGCTTTTGGTTCTTTTAACAGAATAGATCCAATAGAAAATTATTGTTTAACAAGGTTCGAAGAAAATCAGATTTATCAAGCGAAAGTTTATTCTATTTTCAAAGACAATACAGAAGTTTGGAAGGCTGTAATTTGTTCAATTAGCCTTAATGAAGTTGTAAATTTCTGCCTTGCTATATTGAAGAATTGCAAAATCCCCCTATTCGGTATTTATTTTTACGACTTAACTGCGCAGGATGTTGCAATTAGCATCGCCAAAGATAATAAAATTAATCTTGAAAATTATATTTATACTACCGTTTCGGTTATAGACTCAAAAGAAATACTAATAACTTTGAATCATCAGGGAAGCCTTTTATCTACCAAAAGATTTACCTATCCAAAAACCGAGTCTGACAAATTTATATTAGGCACAATCGAGCATTACCTTAGCGATTTGTGGCATGAGCACAAAGATATGGTGATTCAGGAACATTTTAGCAAAGCGAATATTTTTTTCATCTCAGGTAATCTCAAAAGATTGATTAAGTCGACTAGTTTAAAGACAGTAGTAAATCTTTTTACTGAAGATAACGACGAAAACTCTATTAAAACCTTTATTCATCATTTTTCTTTGGGCAAAAGGCCAGCTGCAACCAGTAGGGAACTTAGATCATATAAAATGTATAGGCAAATAAATAGTATGATTTTCAAGCCTATTTATCTTATTATATTTGTAATATTTAGTTATTTTATATATGTCAAACTTTGCGTCAATGTCAAAATACACAAAATTAGTGAGTTAAATAAAACATACGAAAAATTATCCGGCGCAATAACAAAAAAATCAGCTGATTATCCTGAAATTAAGAACGTAGTCCAGCTTGCAGATTTATATAATTTAAAAAAGAGATTAACGCAAAATCTTCCAGTGCCTTTTCCGTTAATACATAATTTTATAAAGACATGCGAGAATAAACTAGATATTGCCAATATAGACTGGGAGATAAAAGCCGATTGTCTATCATCATTTAATCTAACTCTTGAGGTAAATATTGATAAAGCTAGAAAGGAAGAACAATTTAAAAGCTTAGATCAGATTATCGCAAAGCTCAAAGAAGAGTATGGGTATTTAAAAATTCAGTATCAGAGATGTAATTCGTCTGGAAGTCAAGAATCCAGCAACTCTATTAAACTCAAAATTATCATAAGCGGAGATTTAGTGTGATTATATATGAATTGATTCAAGCACTGAAAAATGTCATTTTCAAGAAAATTATTTTCATAAGCTGCATCACCCTATTGCTATGTTACATAATAAATTCTGCAAAAGAAGAGCTTTTTATCACGGAAGTAACTCTCCAAAAACTACAAAAAGCAACTAGCAATCTCAGCGCGCAAATAGAAGCTTTAAATCAAAAAGATTCTTTAATGACCGAAACGATAGAAAGCTACAAATATTTAACAAATCAGGGTTTGCAAGATGTAAAAGAAGGATCAGGTCTACTAAATAAAGAAGAATATATCTATCGAATTAAGGATATTTCTCGAGAATTTAAATTCAATGATCCTGCTATAATTAATATTTCTTCCGATAATATTTCCGAAAAGACACTAACAAAAAAAACAATATCACTCAGCTCGTCAAATATCTCTGTAAAGGCACAGCTAAATGATATAGAGAATGCTGTAATTTTTGCTCAAAAAATTTATGACGCACTTCCGCTTTATAATGTTATGTGCAAACTTAAGATCGAAAAAAATGATATTATAACGCCTGTAATATTAGAAGAACTTGATAGTCCAGGCTCCATAAATCTCATTAGTTTAACAACAAATATGCAAGTAAAAACCATTAAACTAAATGGCCAACAACCTTAATTCCATTAAAAGAAAGATAGAATTTTTCTATAATGGACTAACAAATTATTTTAGAGATGACATTGATAGTTCTGTTTTATCTCCGCTTGCTAATATGCTTGTGTTTCATTATTTACACGAGGATGATTATGAATTATCGCACGGTCTAAAAAAGGCAATAGATAGAATCAAAGTGGCTAAAGGATCTACAATTATTACTTCATACGATTTTAGTGTGGTTCTTTACTTATTCGCAGTTGCAATATCGAAAAATGATTTTTTACAAGAGGATTTGGAGGAGAATATACAGTTAGATAAAAACAAGAAATATGTCTTAAACCAGATTCTTATAAACCTTGGCGCAGATACATCAGAAGGGCTTAAAGAATATTTAAAATATGCAATCGACAATAATGACATCTATGAGATTATTAATTTTGCGACAACAAATCCAAGTAAGCTTAAGGACTTATTCAGAGTAGCAGAAACAACAGATAAGCTGCAAAGCAAGGAAGAGGGATATAAACTCTTGGCAGACGCATTGAAGAAATTCTACTTAGGACGGGGAGTATTAACTGAGCTTGGAAATGTTGTAAATCTTGCATCACCACTAATTGCATCGATAATATCATCCTACGCGTGTCTTACAGGACTTGGGCTACTTGGTACCATATCCTTAATTCCTGCAATATTAATTTCGATAAAACTGATTATGATCCCAGCTGAAAAATTTGTCCATAATTCTCTTGGATTGTATGATATTTTAAACCCGCCAGAAAAGATATTTGCCAAAAAATTAAAAGATAATGACAGGTATTATCAAACTCAAATGTCAATGAGTGCGCGTGCTATGCGAGAGCAAAAAAATACCGATATTTTTTCTGATAAGCTCAAAAAGGACGCTGGCAAGCTTATGGCAGAATCTATAAAACATGTAGTAGTAAAAGAAGGTATTAAACCGCTAGGCAATCTTAAGTCTAAAGGACTTTCTCAGAATAAATAATAACCTTCAAAATTAAGGCAAAATCCCATTGCAAAATTTAAGCTTGATTCCAGCGTAACAATAGACTTATACCAAATCCCATTTTAAGTACTTGCTTCTAGCTCGTCGCTAAAGGCTTACACGAGAGTAGGCTTCGTGACTTGCTCCTAGTATTATTTAATTCTACAGATTTGCTATGGGTTATGATGTGAGCTCTGATAAATATAAACCCCTTCATTTTAAATAGAAATATATACAGTTCCGGATTCAAGCCTGTTAAAAAATCTATTTCTCAAAAAATATGTAAACAAATATATATACAATTAACCATACATACTATCAACCACATCTCCTCGTGTTTCTCTGTCCGGATCTATGTTATCTTTAAGTAAAGATTCGCTTAAGTTATTTCTTTCAATAAATTTCTCAATAATATCCATTGCAACTTTCCACATCTCCTTTTCTGTTTGATCTGATGCAGTTGCGATTGATGGAGTTATTATAGTGTTTTCATGAGTTGCAAGATAAGGGTATTTTAAAACTATTTCCTTGCACGGCCTGAGTATTGCATCAAGAGCAAAGCCAGATATATGGCCAGAGTTTAAATGTTTTATTAGATCATCAATATTTATAATCTCGCTGTAGCTACAATTTATTATTTTTGCGCCTCTGTTTAGATGCTCTATTCTTTTGTAGGTAAGCAAGTTTACAGTAGGATGTTCCTCGCCTTGTCTTTTGAGCGGCACTTGAATTGAAAGATAATCTGATCCGGCCAGTACCCTTTCAATAGACTCACAATACTCAACCCCTAAAGAATTAGCTTTGTCTATTGAAAAATGGGGACTATAGCCTTTAACTTTCATTCCAAGAGCAAGAGCTGATCTTGCTACTTTAGATCCAATATTACCCGTTCCAATAAGTGCTAATGTTTTTCCCCAAAGCCCATCTGAATAATAAGTTTGCCTTGGATAAATTTGCCCATTTTTTAGATCAAAGGCAGACATATCGTCTCTTTTTTTTACGGAAAGGTTCATCATCTGTCTGATCACATATTCAGAAACTGCCTGGCTATTTGCACCTGGTGTATTATGTACATCTATTCCAAGCTCTTTTGCTGCAATTAAATCAATCTGACTAAAACTTGAGCCAAGGCTTATGATTAGAAGATTTTCGCGAGGTTTATATCTTCTCCAATTTTCCATTATAGGCCTTGTGATATTTTGGCTGCCGACAACTAAAATAGTTGATTTCGCCAAGGTTAAATAAAATTCTAAAAGATTATTTTGATTATTGTAATTTTCTTTGAAAAAAATTTGTATATTATGCTTAGTGGATAATAATATTTGTGATAATAGTTTATCACTAATTTTTTCTAGAGTTAGTAAATTAATCATTTGACAAAGTATTGTTGAATTCATATTAATTTTTGTTAATACATAAATAAAAAAATAAAATTATGCAAGTTTTAAATAAAAGAAAATTATATTCTATCAAAAAAGATTTTTATATATCATCCTTGGTTATGATTTTTATCATGTCGATTGTATTTATATTTATTGCCTCATCACTATATTTTGTGACAAAGCAAGAAAATTATGACAATTCAAAAAAGCAGGCAATACTAATTGAAAGCGCGCTTATTGATAGTTTTGGATTTATTGAATTTTATACAAAATTTTTGGGCGAAAAAATTATCAACAAATCAAAAGCCGACCCTTCATTTATATCAAGGCTTTTTTATTCTGAGTCAAGAGATCAAAATTTAAAAGAGGATCTATATTCATGGACATTATTTGACTGGATAACCCCGGAAAAAAAGCTAGTAGTTAGTACAAAGCACGGTGTATTGCCAAAACAAATAGATATGTCTACGAGAACTTATCTAGACGAGACTTCTAAAACTCCTTGGAAATTATTTTTTTCAGCGCCTTCAAAAGGAATTCCAAGCGGTGAATTAGTTATTCCCTCTGGTGTTGGGGTCATTGATGAATCAGGCAAGTTTTATGGAACTATATGTACTGGCTTTAGTATTAAAAAACTCAAGCAAAAACTAGAGAGAATAGTAACTGATACAACTATTAATTTTATTATAATGGATGAAAAGTTTAATCTAGTTACTAGTTCGATTAATCATGAAATATCAAGCCCCGAAGAGGCAAAATTATCAAATTATTTGAAGAGATTTAGTATTGCGGATTCAAGTTTATTACCTATAGAATTCTCTTTAAATGACTATTCAGTTAACTACATATATAAATCTCAAAAATATCCTTTTTACATTTTACTAGCCAAAAATAAGCAATATATGCAAAACAAATTTTGGAACCAGTTCATGCCAAGAATTTTGGAAATTAGTGTCATAGGCTTTTTTTGTATTGGTATATTGTATTTTTTTCGTAAAAAGATGCTTACTCCTTTAATGGAGCTTACAGATGCCGCGAGGTCTATTAACAAAAACGAAAAAGTGACAATTCCAAATTGTCATTATGAAGAATTCCAAATACTCGCAGACCAGCTAGAGAGAGTTGCGATTCAGCAAGAGCAGCTAAACGATGCGCTGAGGCAAAAAACAAGGGCGCTTGCCCTAAAAGATGAGTTTATTCGCAACTTATCTCATGAAACAAGGACTCCTCTTACAGGAATTGTTAGTCTTAGCGAGTTTCTCAGTCGTAATTGGGCCGAAATGGACGAAGACGTAAAGTATGACACTGCTATGCTTGTTGCACAAAGTGGCACCAGGCTTTTGTCTTTGATGAATAATTTACTAGACCTCTCAAAACTGACTACTGGAAAGCAGGAATTTAATTTTGAGAGTGTAAATTTGCTAGTGATTGTAAAAGAAGTTATAAATCTTGAAATGCCTTTATATACGGCTGAGCTACAGCGGCATTTTGAATTTCCAGTTAATACTGTTGTATCGAGTCCAATTGTATACGCCGATAGGGAAAAAATTACTCAAGTCATACGTAATTTATACATCAACGCGGTGAAGTTTATGGAACAAATTCGGGCAAGTGGAGATATTACTGCGACTATTGAACCAAAAAACAATGGGATCTTATTTTGTCTTAAAGATCATGGGCCAGGCATACCTGAAGATGAGCTAACAGATATATTTCTTGCCTTTTTCCAAAGCTCTAAAACTAAAACAGGGGCAGGTGGCACTGGGATTGGACTTGCGATTTGCAAAGATATCGTAGAGGCGCATAAAGGCAGAATATGGGCAAAAAACATCCCAGGCGGTACTGCTTTTTTCGTGTGGCTTCCAAGTCCTTTAGCTACATCTAACTATGACGAAGCTAAGAATGTACAAAATAATGAATTTTCGAGTGAAAATAGCCACACTTTCGAAACAATAGCAATTCAAGATAGGCAAATTAAAACAGATACTTCTAAGAATGTCAAAAAAACTCAGATAGTTTTAATAGATGACGAGAAGATAATCCATTCAACAGTTAAGCTTTATCTTGCTCATATAAAAAACATAGAAATTAAGGCATTTATTGATGGTGCTGAGGCGGTGAAATATATGCTAAAAAATAAAGTTGATCTGATCCTGCTGGATTGGATGATGCCTGCTTTTAGCGGACTCGAGACTTTGCGTCTTATAAAAAAACACGAAGTTCTCTCTGAAAAAAAGGTTATAATTCAAACAGGAATAACTAAGGAAAGGCTGAGAGATGAAGCTGGAAGTTTAAAAATAGATGGGATGATAGCTAAGCCCTTTGATTATAGATACTCAAAAAAAATACAATCTTTAATTAATAGTATGTAATGTCAAATCTTTTTTCTTCTATGAACAGCTTGAATCTTCGTGCTCGCTTTTTCCAATTAAAGACCCCGTGGATTCTGACCTTGATGATCCTGTCTCAAACGAATCTATAAGTGAACTGTCGCTTGATCCGTGTCTTTGGGTTATTCGCTCTTCTGTTTCACTATTTTTTTCTGAGGATGCAAAATGAACAAAACTGTCATAGTCAACGCTTGATGACTCTAAACAAGATTTGTAGTTGTATTTTGCTGGATTAAGTTCTGCGGCTATGTTAAACGCGTCCATAGCCTCATCGTCTCTGACAAGATACTGAAGAGCAATGCCTTTGTTATAGTAAGCTTCATCGTAATTCGGATTTATCCATATTGCTTCATCGTAGGCTTTTATTGCCTCATTGTATTTAGCAAGATACTGAAGAGTAACGCCTTTATTATTGTAAGCCTCAGCATAATCTGGATTTAGGGTTATTGCTTCATCGTAGGCTTCTATTGCCTCTTTGTATTTAGAAAGACATTCAAGGACATTTCCTATATGGCAGTAAGCATCTGCACAAAGTTCCTCGTCTTCTAGCTTGAATATAATAGATTTCTCAAGAGCTTCTATTGCTTCATCGAATTTAGATAGATTTTCTAGAACTATGCCTTTGTTATAGTAGGCTTCTGCATAATCTTGTTTTAGCCTGATTGCTTCATCGTATGCACTAAGTGCATCATTTTCTTTAGATAGAAAACTAAGGGCGACTCCTTTGTTATTGTGGGCTTCTGGATCATTAGGATCTAGCCGGATTGCTTGATTGTAGGCTTCTAGAGCTTCCACGTATCTAGATAGAAAACTAAGGGCGACTCCTTTGTTATTGTAGACTTTTGCGCAAAATTTATTATCTTTTGGCTTTTGCTGGATTGCTTCATCGTAGGCTTCTATTGCTTTCTCATACTCATGGTTTTTATAAAAGTTATCACCTGCATTTAAAACATCTAAAGCAGAATAAAAGTTATGCGAGTTTCTAGTTTCTGTATTCATGCAGCCAAACAAGCGCCTAAACATAATCAAATAACCTATATTTTAATATTAGTCCCCGCGTAACCTTGCCTTAAGAGGTAATTTTGCGATAAAAAACTTTTCGCGCATTAATTAGTTTAATATATCCAGGTTGATAAAGCAACTTTAACGACAATATTCACGCTTCTAGGACTTATACCAAATCCCATTTTTAAGTACTACTTTGTCGCTCGTCGCTCACCTAGCATGTAGTAGGCTTCACTCCTCGCTCCTAGTATTATTTAATCTGGGATTTGGTATTATAAGTTATGCCGAGAGGTCTTTTATTTTTGCGCAGTAGAAAGTATATTCGAGTAAACCTAAAGTTCTTTGATGGATTTCACAATCTCATCAACTACCTTCTTTGCGTCGCCAAACAGCATATGTGTATTAGGTTTATAGAATAGTTCATTTTCGATGCCGGCATAACCTTTGCCCATAGATCTTTTAATGAAAAATACATTTCTTGAATTTTCTACCTCTAAAATTGGCATACCATATATAGGGCTTGTTTTATCATTTTTTGCAGCTGGGTTCGTAACGTCATTAGCGCCAATTACAATTGCAACATCAGTGCTAATAAAGTCTCTGTTAATATCCTCTAGCTCCAAAACTATCTCGTATGGTATGTTTGCTTCTGCCAGAAGCACGTTCATGTGACCCGGCATTCTTCCTGCTACTGGATGAATTGCAAACTTAACATCTATCCCGGCGTGCTGCAAAATGTCAACTAGCTCTTTTAGGGCATGTTGTGCCTGTGCCACCGCCATTCCATAACCTGGAACAATAATAACATTTGCTGCGTTTTTTAACATAAATGCGGCATCTTCTGGGCTACTTTTGTTCACCTGCCTATCATCCTCTAATTTGGACTCAGAAGCCATAGAATTATTCATGAAAGCGCCAAATATTACTGTAAAGAGAGATCTGTTCATAGCGTTACACATAATATAGCTGAGAATAGCACCGCTAGCTCCAACTAAGGCTCCTGTTATAACAAGCAATTTACTGTTTAGGGTAAAACCAATACCAGAAGCAGCCCACCCAGAATAAGAATTTAGCATAGATACTACTACAGGCATATCAGCACCGCCAACAGGCAATATTAATAAGATACCAAGTGCAAGAGATGAAAAAACGAGCAAGTTCAGGTAAAAAAGAGATTGGCTGTTTATAAATAAATAGAGAGATGAAATTAGTAATATTAGAAGAGCAAGACTAATGATCCTTTGACCTCTAAACTTTATGATATTTGAGGTAATAAGACCTTCAAGTTTTGCGTATGCTATAATTGAGCCGGTAAAAGTTACGGCCCCAATGGCTGCTCCTATCGACATTTCGATTGCGCTCGTTGTTTTGATTGTGCCTTGTACAGCTATACCTAAAGCCTCAGGAGAAAAATAGGCGCCATATGCAACAAGAACAGCACTTAAGCCGACGAGGGAATGAAAACCCGCAACTAGCTGGGGCATGGATGTCATTTGAATTTTCGTTGCGATCACAGCGCCAACTACCCCGCCTGACAAAATAGAAGTTATCGCGAGAGTCTGGTTACTGAATTTATTTACAAATAAACATGTAAGCAAAGATATAGCCATACCTATGATACCCGCCCAGCTTCCTATTTTTGATTCCTTGTGAGAAGAGAGGCCTTTTATACTAAAGATAAAGCATAATCCGGCGATTAGATACAGAAGTTCATCAATATTAGTCATATTATCTCTTTTCGAACATTGAAAGCATGCGCTTAGTTACTATAAATCCACCAAATATATTTATACTTGCCAAAAAAATCGCAAGTAATCCCGCAACTGTACTAACATTAAAGCCTTCAGAAGAAACAAGCACTAGGGCTCCTATGACTATTATTCCAGATATAGCATTTGTAATAGACATAAGAGGCGTGTGAAGTGCAGGTGTTACCCTCCAAACAACAAAATAGCCAACTATGCTAGATAAAATAAATATTGTTAGCAAATTAATCACATTTTCTGCTTCGTAATTCGTATGTCCTGATTTTGTAACATATTCGAAAAGCTTTGCGTTAATTTCTTCGGCCAGCAACCTTAATTCGCTTGTTTTTTTTAAAACAATTTCTAATAAATTTTCTTTAGAGTTCATAGTTAGCTCCGATTAAATTAAAAATATCTTTTGAGATTCACGTTTTATTATCTAAATATATACGCTAGACACTAGTATTCCTATCATCTTCTAGTGCCAAATCCCATTTTTAAGTACTTATCGTATAGCTCGTCGCTAAAGGCTTACACGAGAGTAGGCTTCGTGACTTGCTCCTAGTATTACTTAATTCTAGAGATTTGGTATAATATCTAGTCTGATTTTTTAAATAATTATAATATAGCTCGCCTTCTGCATGTGCAAAAGTAGGTCTTTATCTCATCCTTGGTTGATATAAGATTGCTAGAACCTGAACCCCATTCCAACTCCAATAGATACCGGGTCTAGTTTCATATTTGTATTGATAT
The DNA here is from genome assembly GCA_033763595.1 of Rickettsiaceae bacterium. Classification (GTDB taxonomy): domain Bacteria; phylum Pseudomonadota; class Alphaproteobacteria; order Rickettsiales; family Rickettsiaceae; genus JANRKH01. The sequence goes on along the minus strand of JANRKH010000064.1, from coordinate 22,574 downwards.
GTTTTCCATCTTTGTCAGTGACAAAACTAGTAGAATATTTTACTTTTGTACGGAGCATGTATTGTTTCACATCGAAATTTACGTACGAATCATCTTTGAAGACAAAATCTACTCCAGCTTGAATTAATGGACCTGAAGCATTTTGGATTCTGTAAGAGTTGGTTCTTTCTAACATGTAAGTGTAATGGTATCCTCCGCCAATGTAGGGCCTGATCGCACCATAAGGAGCTATATGATACTGAAGTGCTGCTGATGAGGGTATTATATATGCATCCTTTCTTTTTCGTTTTTCAGGTGCGGTATTGTAGTTACTTGCTATGTTATTTACGGTAGAGGCTCTCTCTCTTAATAATCTAAAACCACTAACAAACTCAGCCGCTATATTATCAGTCCAAAAAACGTCAAATGCAGCCTCTGCGCCTACGCCAACCGAAAATAACCTGTCTTTTTTTTGCGGTGTCTTTGCGTAGAAGTCTGTGTAAGGTTCAGGAAGTCCTTTTTGTCTTGAATTCATAGTATCAAATAAAGCTCTAAATTTTATCACTGAACCTTCAAGTTCGGAGGCAATTGCGTTTGGCTGAATCATTGCTAGCAATAAAAATGATAAGTGTAATTTTTTCATATAATTTAAGTTATTTGGTTAAATTGATATAATCTACTGTGATTGGCTAATATTTTAACCGATGAATGGGCGGCATTTAGACCATTATGTTTATAAACTTCTCTTTTAAAATTTTCTAGAGACCTTTAAAGTAATTTATACCATATTAATTTAGAATTATACGAGGCTTATAACATAATTGCCGACAATATTCAAAACCTAAATTTATACAAATAATCATATAGTTTTATTTCTATCTTTTTGTTTTAAGTTGCATTTTTGGCGCTATAATAATTGCATCTTTACAAATTATACCAAATCTCTAGAATTAAATAATACTAGGAGCAAGTCACGAAGCCTACTCTCGTGTTAGGTGAGCGACGAGCTAGAAGAAAGTACTTAAAAATGGGATTTGGTATTAGACATGTCAGGTGGGATAGAGTCCGGATAATCCGTAAGAGGGGCTCTAGGCAAGAAACTCAAGAGCCAAAATGATCGGTCTTAATGACTTTCTTAGCAGTTTTGGATTTGGTATAATAGGATTTTTGATGTTTAGGATCTATCAAAGATCAGCTTGACTTATTTTTTTATTTTAACATAAATGACTATAAGACATCAAAAAACTTTCGCAAGACGCATCGGGAAAAGACTCTCAGATTCACAAAAGAGACTTCTCAATGAAGAGCTGCCAAAAAAAATGTTAAGCACAGATGATCCGCTAAGACATACATCATCGTACAAAGCTGTACATATTGAAGTCGGCATAGGAATGGGTGAGCATTTTATCTCCCAGTGCTCGAGTAACAGCGATGATTTTTTTATAGGCTCCGATCCTTATCTTAATGGGATTGCGAACTGTTTAAGGCTGGCTAAAATAAACAATATCTCTAATTTTGCACTGTGGCCGGACGATGCTTTGTTGTTTATAGATAAGCTCGAAGAAAATACGATCAGTAAATTTTATTTACTTTTTCCTGATCCATGGCAAAAAAACAAGCAAATAAAAAGGAGATTTGGGTCAGAAAGTAACCTAAAAAAGATCCTTTATGTTCTAAAGCCACAAGGTGAATTTATTTTTGCGTCTGACATTGAAGAATACTCATATTCTGTGGAAAATATTTTGCTGAAGTTAGGACTCAAAGGGAACGTGTCAGATTCTTGTATTCCTCATCCAGGATATCAGATGACAAAATTTCACCAAAAAGCTTTGCTTGAGGATAGAGCTGTTAAATTCCTATCATTTGTGAAATATTGACAGAAATTTATAAAGAAATCGTTTTTAGATACTTATGAGGCAGATATACCCCCACCATTATATTTCTACCCTGGCCCCAAGTAAAAATAAGCTACCTTTGTGATTAGAATTCCTCGTGCCTTCGTCAGAATAAGCTATGCTACCGCTAGCGATAAAGCTCGAGAACTCTCCGTAAAACAATAGTCCTCGCGCAAACCTGTAATCTGTCGCTAGGGTAAGAACTTTGATTTTGTTCTTTGTGTGGTCGCCCAAAACATACGCAGCACTTAGGCTTGCACTTCCAATTTGATATCTAACGCTTGCTCCATATATTTTTGTGTCTTTTTCTAAGTCGTGAGTATTTGTTAGGGATCTCACATAATTCCCGTATGAGGATGCAAAAGATAAATCATCAAACTTAATTTTGGCTCCTATATTATATGTCCTTAAATGTCCAAATTCTGTATTATTTAAAGCATTCTCACTCGCGGGCCTTGCAACAGTTTCTCCTATCTCGCCAACAGCTGAAGTTTCAAGGTCTATATTATTATGAATATTATTTGTATATTTGATGCCTCCCGATACTCCATTCTTTACAGAAAGGTTATATCCACCTGACGCAGAAGTATATATTGAGAATGTATCTTTGATTTCTCCATAACCTGAATTAGAACTATCTGGGATATATGTGATACCAACTTGTGCTCCATGAATAATAGGACTGTAATAGGTTATTTTTCTTGAATATTCTACTGCGCTTGATGATCTTAGTTTAGCATCAAGAAAATTTGCAAAACTGGTCACATAAGGTATCTGAGATCCTTTAGATCCTTCAGGATCTGGCCTTATCCATTTGTTCCAAGATTCTGAAGGGCCTGATATTATAGAGTATGGAGTAATTCTCATCTTTGACATAGCGCTCTTCTCGCTACCAAGCTCCAGTCTTCCAGATTGCGACTCCATAAATATTCCAGACTGAAATGATCTAAGTGACTTAGCGGTAGTAGCTATACCTATTTTGGCTCCGTAAGTAAAACCACTTTCAAGGGTATTTTGCGTCTCAAGTCCAAGCGAGGAATAGGTATAAAATGCTAGATTTTTTTGGTTACTAGTTATGAAATTAAGGTTATCGGTGCTAGATGTGTTATACTCGCTTCTTTTTGGAGCGTTAGAAGAAAAATATCCTGATTGAAAGTCTAAACTCCCCTTAAACAAAATATTTGTATCATGCGCTATAGATAATAGAGGACTTAAGAGAATATAAAAAAAAGTAGAAATAAATAGTTTGAATTTGGTCATTTTGGTTAGATTTTTTATTGTGAACGTATCTGTAATATTATATCAAATCTCTAGAATTAAATAATACTAGGAGCAAGTCACGAAGCCTACTACATGTTAGGTGAGCGACGAGCTAGAAGCGAGTACTTAAAAATGGGATTTGGTATTATATCAAGTTCCATTTTTCGATACCTTCTTCTAGATCATCTGCTGCACAAAATGTAGTAGATTTTACTTGTTTCTAATATTCTTTAACTGTACCAATTCCCAATAATAAATGATCAAATTAATGATCAAATTAATGATCCAAAGGAATTTAGGGAGGTCTCGCCTGTGGGCAACTTTAATATATGCTAAAGTACGCTAAAGTATGCTCGCCCTAAAGTTCATTTGTTCAGGTTTAATCTGGGAAATGGTATTATACCTCTCCTAAACACTCTACTCCAAGAGGCAATTGGTTCACATGCACGGATAGCATGATCCACACTTACCTCAGTTTAGCCTAGGAGCTTTAAGCTCGATATGCTCTTTCTACTAGCTCGTTAGGTGCAAGATTATCCCAAAGGTCTTTTCCTGGATTTAGTTTTCTAATTTCTTGTAGACATTATGTTTAGTTTCCAAAACTATTTGGAATATTTAATTAACTTTTATTCTCCAGTGCAGACTCATAGTCTTTGCTTAGAGTATTAACCGCAAAAGCCCATATCACTACGATTAAAACAAAGATCAAACCGAAAAACGGCGTAGCTTCAACAAAGCTAAGCGCAGGAAAAAGAATAAAAGTAGTCGACTGAATTATTCCGCCACCTGATTTGCCAAGTCTTCCTCCAACCACATCTACTGCTGCCTTACCTTTAGTTTTAAGCTCATCATCTAGCGGAATATAAGCCATCTCTTTTGTTGCATCAAATAGAGAGTATTTAGTAGCCTTGCTAAGAACATTTTGAACTGCTCCGATCAATACCGCAAGCGCAAGAGGGGAGGTTGCTATTATCATCGAAACTGAGCCAGCAATAATATTGTCAAAGATTATAAAGGCAAAGAACGCAGATCCTGTGACAAGAATCATTAGCGGTGTAAAAAGGGCCGCTACCCTCCAGGGTAGTAGTCTTAAAATATTACTACCAACTATCATGAATAATATTGCGCCTATACCCTGCCATTTCTGGAAGTTGCCCATATATATGGTATAACCACTAACTGTAGGATACAGAAGCTTAAGTTTAGCTTTCCACACTCCTTCAACAAGGTTGATTGATATTCCGTAAGCAAAAACTAAAACCGCTATCAAACCCAGGTATCTGGACGAAAAGATCAATTTGGCACTATCTATAAGACTTAGCTTTTCTTTTTTCTTTTTGTTCTTTTTTTCGGCTGGCTCATAATACAAAGGATTAGTAAGTATATTTTTTTGCATCCACCAATATGTGACCATAATTAGTAAGGTACTTACAACTGCAATACCTAACACAAACTCAAAACCTAGGCTTGGTGTATCATCTTCGCTCAGTGAGCCGCTCAAAACAACCGATGTCATAATAAGGCCAAAATTACCGAGCATACCGAACATAGAGTAAAACCTTTTGGCCTCTAACGTTTTAGTGATTTGGTTAGCAAATTGCCAAAAAAGTAAACTAATCATGATGCTACCCCATAACTCTGCCATGGTATAAAATGACGCATATGTCCATTTACCTGCTATTTTGATGAACCATTGGAAATTAGGATAAGCCTCAGCAAGAGAGTGAATAAATTCTGTATTTGGGTGGTAACTGTCTGGATCTGGGTACAAAACTAAAGCAAAAAAAGTTAGATATGCCGCAAAAAATGCTGTTATAACATAAAAAACATTCTGCTGGCTCATTAAATTACAAAGCTGTGCGTATATAACCATTGCTATAATTGCAGATGGAAGAACAACATATGTCTTCAGAAAGCTTATTGCTTCTGGTCCTATATGCGTAACTACAAAGCCATCTTTAATGGATCTAAGCATAGAGTAATTCAGCAAAAGCAAGAACATCATAAAAGCCATAGGAATAAACTTAGGAAGCTCCTTATTCTCAATCGGCCAGATAATATCGAGAAGGGTATTTTTGTGACTATTTGTTTCTACTTTTGACATTTGATAAACCTAATTTACTTAATATTTTAATTACTATTTTTACTGACGTTAACTTTTGCATCCCATAAGCTTAGCATAATAAAGATACAGTAAGCTTTACTACCTTATAATTTACAGTAGACCCATTTCGAAAGTCTCCTGTTGGCTTGAGTATTTTGATGTGCCCGCACAATGTTAAAGAAATCCTGTGTGGCATTTACAGCCCGGTCTTTTCACTGCATATGCGTCCTATCACTTCTCTGTCTGAAGAGAGTGTCGAAAGAGACCTAGTGAAGCGAAGGTGATGAATTAGTATCAATTTTTCTGAAGAGTGCTACAGAGGTCCAATTTTTAAGTACTTCCATCTTACTCGAGTCTTAAAGATCATGCAGTAGAATTCTTTAATTGCATCCAGTGTTGCTTAATTCTTGAATTTGATAACTCATCAATTTGACATAACTCAACTATACGCGCATTTCAGCCTAACTTGCTTTAAACAAAGCTTCTTCGGCTTTATTTTATATTCTGTCTGCAATTAAAGCGGTAATTCAGATTACAAGTAGCTAGAGCTGTGCTAGCTCTAAAAATTTTTTTAATCGCCTTTTTAATCTCCTTTTTAATCGCGAGTTTATAATTGCCAATTTATAATCGCAAGCTGTCCAGTCCAGCTGGTACTTTCATGCTACAGACGCGATAAGCACTATGTAATAATACCAAATCCCATTTTTAAGTACTTGCTTCTAGCTCGTCGCTAAAGGCTTACACGAGAGTAGGCTTCGTGACTTGCTCCTAGTGTTATTTAATTCTAGGGATTTGGTATGACTTCATGTTTTGATCATGATCTATACCAACCACACTCATTAGGATCTCTTTGCCCATCATGAATATTTACAATTCTGTCAACATAAGCGAGTTTTAAGCTAAGCGAGTTTTAAGCGAGTTTCGCAAAAAGTGAAACTGACGAAACCTGCTAGACTCTAGTAAATCTATTATGATACATTTTCATAAGGCCTAACGTTAAACTCTACTTCTACTAAGAGCTAGTACTTTCAAATAATGCAGGACCGTGCGAAGCGCCTTAAATCAAATCGCGTTTTTTAACTATACGCGAAGGACGGCGCTTAAGCTATTATATAGTAGGCTTCATTGACTTACCGATGTATTCGATACTTGGATTAGGTGTCATATGTCACCAAATCCCATTTTTAAGTACTACTTTGTCGCTCGTCGCTCACCTAGCATGTAGTAGGCTTCACTCCTCGCTCCTAGTATTATTTAATCTGGGATTTGGTGTCATACGTCACCAAATCCCTCTAGGTAAATCCTGAATTGTAATTTTTTGTGCTAAAACTCGATTTGGTTGCATCGTAGCATCAACCATCTTTAGACCTGGAATATACAAACATCTGGTCTTTAAACCGCGTATTTACAATGCAGGCTAGCCTATTCTTTTAGTTCAATTTGTCAAGTGAGTATCTTCTAATTTGGAGCAGCTTCTCATTTGAGATTTGACGCCTAAACTACTGTGTACTCTAAATTTACAATAGATTTACAAAATGTTTTATTTGAATGTTTTATTTTTGTCATTTAGAAATTTATACTATCAATACCAAATTTAATATCAAATTTTCTAATGAACTCACATATTCTAGGCATTGCATAGAACTATGCTCTGCTTACAGATTGACGTCTGTTTCTAATCAAAACTATCTTAAAAAACCCAGACAAAGCCAAAACAACTAAATATGTATTTCAATATATTTCGAGTCTCTTACGTAGAGATTTATTTTACCCTAAACTAATAGTTAAGTCTAAAAACTTGTATTACTTAAGTATTTCATATAGGAATTTTTTGTTTTGTAAAGAGTTTTCTTAGTTACTTCCTCTAATTATTCTAAGATTTACTTTGGTGTAACCGTCCAATCTCGTTGTTCTTATGGGCAGAAGCTACTCTGTTCTTAATGGAATTGAGCTTTGTTAAGAGGTCTAATACCATTTTTTAGCATAAATTAGACATATGATTTTGGGCTCCCTTGAGTAAGCCTATATAATTAGACGCGCAAATGTGAGTCTAGCTTCAATTCGTATTGATTATCTAATTTGATCATTTTAAATGGGAATTGGAGTATGTCGCTTCTTTGCGCAAGTTCCCAGTTATAATATGTATAATACTTAATTTATTCTTGAGACAACTAGCCTCTTGTACGTTATTATTTTACTACGCGGAAGTAAATATTTGATTGACATATTTTTTATTTGTTGATATCGTACCTTGAGCATTGACACCTAGCTTTAAAATTTCTAATTAAAATTTAAAAAATTGAATTAGGTATATTACAGCGATTAAATTTATAATTAAAATAGTCATTAAGTTTAGACATTAAGCTAGACATTTAATAGGACGTTAAACTATATTCCTCGAATTAAACTCTATAAAGTAATCTTTAGTTAGAAGTTACATTAATTGAGTATAATTTTCAGGTCAGACTAATCGAAACGGGAAAATTTGAGCATATTAATGATTAATCTGGCTCTGTCTATGCTAACGAGCGAGGTCAATCTGCGGTCAATCTGCAAAGAACTGATGCATGTCCATCGATCTAATCACTAATTTGTTAAATTGTTGTATCTGCTTCCTGGCATTTGCGTAAAATCATTCTAGCATGTCATGTTCATAAGCAAATCTGCCGGAAAGGATTTCGTCAGTAATTATGACTTAATGATGGATGGAATCGCAAGTTCTAACTCAAAGGTTTTCGTCAATATAATTCGAAAAATAAGATACGAAAAATTATATCGAAGAGTATTACAACGTTTCGATTATGTTAGTAAGTTCACGCGAAGTTATATTGATTATCTGCCAGGGATTACCTTAAAACTTTGATTTTAAATAATAGATTAGACTTCTTCGCAAAACTTAGCTCTAGACGATCAAGAGTCCTGGGAGCGCACGGAGCTGAAGACCAGGGGCGTATGATCAAGAGTGTACATAATGTACACGAGGATCTTGCTACATGCGCAAGGACGCAATTGCCTTTAGGAATAGAGTGGCCGGAAAGGTCTATTCCTCGGCATAACCTATGCAAAAACTAAACAATACTAGAAGCAACTTGAGAACCCTACTATATTTTTGGTGAACAATTAAAAATAAACGTAATACCAACTCTCTAGAATTAAACTTGAACAAATAGGCCTCTTCGAAAAACTTAGCTCCTGGCGGGCAAGTAGCTGGTGCAGGCGGAGCACAAAACTGCAGCCTACCGAGGTACGTGAGGATTCTGCTATACTTGCGCGGGCGGCGCAATTGCCTCTAGGAGTAGAGTTTTTCGAAGAGGTCTAATAAATTTATCGCGAGCCTGCTTTAGCGTACATAAATACGTGCTTATGCGCTAGAGTCTAGCTTCAATACATATCGATAATTAAATTTGATCATTTTAAAATGGGATTTGGTATTATATGCATATTTCAGATTCGCGATTAATTTGCGGGTAGTTTTGCGCGCTCTGATTTCGCACAATTTCATCCGTAGAGTCGCCTAAAGTATAGTCTAGCCTAAAACTCGTTGTAAGACCATGGAGGTTCAGATTAGCAACTATATCCTAATATGGATTAGGATTCTTCCCGACGGAAGAGCTGACAAGTGGATCATTATATTAGAGTTTTTGAGTAGGTATAATTTAGTAAAAACAAAACCCGCTGAATTACAGTGACATTTGATGCAGATTATAATTTTAGTTTGAACAAACGAAGTCCAATATCAAACCACGGTGAGCTAATTTCTCAAACTCAACTATTCATTTATCAAAAAAACATTTAGTCAACCAAAAAATTAAAAAATACATGAGGAAAACAAAAGACAATAATAACGAATCTACTAATTCGAATGGAGATTTTCAAGCTCAGGAATTAGAAAAAAGGGGACCAAGAACCGGAGAGGTGATTTACCTAAAAAAGCTTAAGAAAAAGTCGCCAGAAGAACTGCAGTTTATGGCAGAGTCTATGAATATTGAAAATACTAGCTCAATGTTAAAACAGGAGTTAATATTTAGTATATTAAAGAAAATGGTCGAAGAAGGAGGTACTATTAATGGAGAAGGTGTCCTAGAGGTGTTACCTGATGGATTTGGTTTTTTAAGATCGCCTGAGGCTAACTATCTTGCAGGGCCCGATGATATATATGTTTCGCCTAATCAAATTAAGAAATTCGGCCTTAGGACAGGAGATACTGTAGATGGACAAATCAGAGCGCCAAAGTATGGAGAAAGATATTTCGCTTTATTGAAATTAAATCTTATAAACTACGAGGAAGTATCAAGGGCTTTACACAGAGTTAACTTCGATAATCTGATCCCTTTATATCCAGACACGAAATTATCTCTTGAATTCGATAATCCAACCAACAAGGATTTAAGCAATAGAATAATTGAGCTTGTGTCTCCTATGGGAAAAGGCCAAAGAGCTCTTATAGTAGCTCCTCCGAGGAGTGGCAAAACGAGCCTAATGCAAAATATCGCACTTGCGATTACCGCAAATCACCCAGAAGTTTTTTTAATTGTATTACTTATAGACGAAAGGCCCGAAGAAGTAACGGATATGATAAGGTCGGTTAGAGGCGAAGTAGTGAGTTCTACATTTGATGAGCCTGCGACTCGTCACGTTCAACTTGCGGAGATAGTGATTGAGAAGGCAAAGAGGCTCGTGGAGCATAAAAAAGATGTAGTAATATTGCTTGATAATATCACAAGACTTGCAAGAGCCTATAATACAGTAATTCCATCGTCGGGAAAGGTCTTAACGGGAGGAGTAGACGCTAATGCACTTCAAAGGCCAAAAAGATTTTTCGGCGCTGCAAGAAACATAGAAAATGGTGGATCATTAACTATAATTTCTACTGCATTGATTGAGACTGGGTCAAGAATGGATGAGGTAATTTTCGAGGAGTTCAAGGGTACAGGTAACTCAGAGATAATTTTGGACAGAAAAATATCAGATAAAAGAATTTACCCAGCAATAGATATTACAAAATCTGGCACTAGAAAAGAGGATCTTCTTGTGTCGAAATCTGATTTACAAAAAATGTGGGTCTTAAGAAGGATTGTTAACCCAATGGGTACAGTTGATGCTATAGAATTTTTAATAGATAAACTCAAAGACACTAAGAATAATGCAGATTTTTTTGAAACTATGAATATGTGATAGTTTTTCTAAAAAGCTACGCTTATTTATGATTACAAGGGAATGACAAATAATACCAAATCCCATTTTTAAGTACTTATCGTATAGCTCGTCGCTAAAGGCTTACACGAGAGTAGGCTTCGTGACTTGCTCCTAGTATTATTTAATTATAGAGATTTGGTATAAGATTTAGCAACTATAGTCTTTTATGTTGAATTAGCTACGTTGTTGACTCGTCGCTCACCTAATACTCATAGGCTTCTCTCCTCGCGCCTAGTATCTAATCCAACCTAAAAGACTATATGACCGCACAAGAATGAATGGATAAGTGGTTTATCCAAGTGAAAACAGCGATGCGTCACAGCTCATCCAAAACTCCCAGGCGATCATAAACTTTGTCATCATGTTCTGTATAGATAAGCGCTGGTGAGTATATTAATTAAGGTTACAATAAATTACCGGTTAATACCCAATCTCTAGTATTATTTAATTCTAGAGATTTGATATTACATTCCGATGCAAGTGGAGCAAGGCAAAGAAGATTTTGAAGGCGGTGACCATGAATATCAGGAGCTCAGCCAGCGCTTAGCGCGTCCATAAAATCTCTATTTTCGTGATGTTAAGTGCATGCAATATGTCCGTAAAATTAAGCTATATGTAACCTTACGGGCATGATAAACCACCCTATGCATTTTATCGGCATGTTATGCTTGATTTATACGCTGTTTATCGGCATAATAAATAATGCGAGAAAAACTGATATTGAGCTTACATCATGCCGACAAACTTTAAACCCATTTATACTATAACTCCTGGCATTGCAAAAAGCCTTATGAGAATTGAGGCTGCGAAGGAAAAGGTCGCGTTACTGCCTGTTAGTCCTACAGTTCTTGCATCTTTACGTGAGACTGCTAAACTTTACACCACACACTATTCAACGATGATAGAAGGCAATCAGCTTAAGGTTGAGGAGATCAAAGAGGTCATTCAGCTTCAAGGTAATTTCCCCGGTAGAGAACGAGATGAGCATGAAGTAAAAGGCTATTATGCTGCACTCGCTCAATTAGAACAATATGCCTCACAAAACCATCCTGTTACCGAAAAAGTCATTCAAACTTTGCATGCTTTGGTGATGAGTGATGGTAGGATACGCATTAAACCAACTCCTTACCGAGATGGACAAAATGTTATCAAAGACAGCGGCACAGGAACAATTGTTTATATGCCCCCAGAAGCTAAGGATGTTCAGGGTCTTATGCGCAATTTAGTATCATGGATCAAAGAAAATGAAGAGATACCGTGCCCCATTGTTGCCGCTATTTCCCATTACCAGTTTGCAACGATTCACCCCTATTACGATGGTAATGGTCGAACAAGTAGGTTGCTTACAACACTGATATTGCACCTTGGAGGGTATGATTTAAAAGGACTGTATTCGCTTGAAGAATATTATGCTAAAAATTTGCTTGGTTATTACCGCGCTATCAGTATCGGTCCATCTCACAATTATTATTTTGGAAGGGCGGAAAGCGATATAACCCCTTGGGTGGAATATTTTACTGAAGGGATGGCTTTTGCTTTTGAGAAAGTTGTAGCCCAGATGATGCAAAGCTTTGAGAAAGGCGAAAAAGATCATTCGCAAGTTTTACGTACGCTAGATCCGAAACAACGCAAAGCATTGGAATTATTTAAAGCATATGATGTTGTGACGGCTAAACAAATAGGTGATCTATTTGGTTTTCAACCTAGAACGAATGCTGCGCTTTGCAAAAAGTGGGTCCTCGGTGGGTTTTTAGAAATAGTAGACGCCTCTAACAAAGCCAGAAAATATAAGCTAGCCGCGCCGTATGATGTTATTGTGAAGGAGAGTCTATGACAACCTTCTATTCCAATATCATCAGCATTTACGAAAGAAAAAGAAAAGCCTGGCTAAATGAACTGCCTGAGCTTGTTGCGGCAATATCTTCAAGGCATGGACTGTGTGATTTAAAAGAAGTCACCAATCTTACCTACAACTATGTGATGTCAGGCTTCCAGGGTGATACTATAAATGGCTCTAAAGATCCAAATGATAAAACTCCAGGGACTAAAACAATATCTCCTAACGATAAGCAAACTATGGCTGATGGGCAATTTAATTTCGTGACTTTTGGTTGTAATACCAAATCCCATTTTTAAGTACTACTTCGTCGCTCGTCACTCACCTAGCTTGTAGTAGGCTTCGCTCCTCGCTCCTAGTATTATTTAATCTGGGATTTGGTATAAGACCGTGGAAAGCGAAGCCCAAAATTTATCCATAATATAGGGCTTCAAGAAAAAGTGCGTTATTAATTCTGCATAAATTCACAGTTGTTTCAATTGCACCACCAAATTTAAGTATAGTCTTTTAGGTTGGATTAGATACTAGGCGCGAGGAGAGAAGCCTATGAGTATTAGGTGAGCGACGAGTCAACAACGTAGCTAATTCAACATAAAAGACTATAGCTTGCGAAGAGAATCCATGGAAGATAAGGAATCATAAGCAGCGATACAGCTCTCATCCTTCGGTAATCTAGAAAAATAAGGGCGCCGACAAGAATATTCATAGCACCCAAAACTACGAGAATAAATCCGGTTAAGTGGTAGCGTTTTATTTTGACTAATTAACTTATATGCATTACACTCAACGTACTGCGAATATAACTTAAGCAAAGATTGTATTTGAATAAATAGTTTTTTCAACAAGATTGAGGTGTGGTAGTGAGAACCTTAGGAATATTAGGAGGGGTTGGCCCAGAGACAACTTCTAATTTTTACTTATATATCATCTCCCAATGTCAAAAATTTGGAGGTCTATCCAGACCAAATATTTTGATACAAAATCTCCCTATACCTTATAAAACTGAAGAACAACTTCTTTTGCACGGCAAGGATATTAATGACTACCTTAAGTATCTAATTCAATACTCAAAGTTACTTGAATCTGCTGGAGCAGATTTTATTGTTATGCCTTGTAACACATTACATTTTTTCGAGCCTGAAATTAAAGATAGCGTTAAAATTCCATTTATCAGTATAGTGGATGTTACTACAGCTTTTCTTCAACGTTCTAAACCACGAAAGGTTGGAATAATAGGAACAAAGGTTACTCTAGAATCAAAATTTTATCAGAATAGATTTGAAGAAGTTGGTATAGATTGTCATATACCAAATGAATTTCAACAAGTAAAAATAGCAAAAATGATCTACGGCCTAGTTAATAATCAGTATGCAAACTCCCAAAGACAAATACTTGTAGAGATTATAGAGGATTTTGCTAACGCAGATGTATCGTTAGTATTATTAGCATGTACGGATCTTCAGGCACTAATACCTCAACACCCGAGAACTCAGGTTATCGATACAATGAATTTGTTAGCGGATGAAGCTATAAGGCAAATACACGCCACAGCTTAAAATTGATTTTTATCATCGTGGGTTTTTGGTAGCCAGAGTGTTCATAGAGTTAAGCAATTTTTGGCGCCTGCTGTAAAAGTTTATCAATATGTGTTTTAATTACACCACCATATGTAAAAACTTAAGTAAGTTGCAAATGTAATCCATGACAGATAAGGAATCATAAGCAGAGATACGGCTGGCATTTTCTGGTAAGCTAGCCAAATGATAGTGACTACCAGAATATCCATAGTGACCAAAACTATGAGGGAAAGTCCGGTTAAGTGATAATGGAAGAATAAAGGCGTCCAGCTCCAGTTTAATATCAGCTGGGTCACGTATAAGGTTTTGATAATACTTAGCTTAGGAAATGCTTCAGGGCGCCAAATGAGCCAACCACAAGCTCCAATAATGCCGTATAAAATAGTCCAAGCAACTGGAAATACATAATTTGGCGGTGTCAGGGTTGAGCGGTTTAAGGTGCTATACCAACTGTTAATTTCTGGTTTGGTTAAAGAGCCGATAACCGCACCAATTGTAATGAGTAACACGATCCAGATAAGTAAAGAGAGCTGGGTTTTAGTGACTTGATTCATTTGCTAACTCATATTTTTTTAAAAAATCCATAAGCCCGCGTGTATCATTTTGGTAATGATAAACATGCAGGCTGCAACTTTGCGCGCCTAGGATATTGTTTTTTGTGTCATCAATCAGTAAAAGCTCATGCGGAAGTAACGATAGCGCTTTTTGAATATACTGAAAAAATCCTTGTTCCGGTTTAATGGATCCAATATTATAAGACGCAAAACATTCTTTGAAATAAGCGCCGGCCGTATTCAGGATATGAGCGGTGCGCAAAGCTTCTTGGTTCGTACCTAGATAACATGGGATTTTCAAACTTTTTACGAGTTCTAATATATCTTGATTAACTTGATGATCGTGGGTTAACCAATAGTGGATATATTGTTCGGGTGTTATTGCTTGGTCTTTAAATAATTTTTCTTGGAAAATAACATGAAGATGATCCTCCAGTTTAATTTTACCTCGAATGATGCTCTCCCATTTCTCTGAAAAAATAACGGAAAAATGCTTTGATGTTAGACCAAGATCTTCTTTGACGCTCTGGCTCCATAAATAATACCAAATCCCATTTTTAAGTACTACTTCGTCGCTCGTCACTCACCTAGCATGTAGTAGGCTTCGCTCCTCGCTCCTAGTATTATTTAATCTGGGATTTGGTATAATTTCCGCTTTCATCGTGAGTTTTAAATACCACGCCATCGACATCAAAAATAATAGCCTTAATCTTGTTATTACTCACTCCACAACCTCATCAATAATTTGTTTCTGTATTTGAGCTTCAGGGCTGTTTTTATCTGCAATTTGGCATAGCTCAAATGTTGCTTTCCAAAGGGTCCAGGCTCTGCTACGTAGCCATGTATCAGTATCCATATCCATTTCAGAAATAAAATTATCACGAGCTTTGCCGCTCAAATACGTCCAGGCAATTACTAAGTCACAGGCAGGATCACCAACAGCAGCGCCGCCAAAATCAATGACTGCAGATAGTTTTCCGCCATCCGCCTTCGCTCTGTGAGCTTCGTCGTGATTCTCCATCAGTATATTGCCAATCGCAAAATCTCCATGAATCCATACAGGCTTTTTATCCCATTTTGTAGCACACGCCTTGTCCCATAAAGCTAATGCCTGCCCCGCATCTATAATCTCAGCTAGCTCTGCGATCTGTTCTCGCGCCCCTTTATCGTAAATGCTGACATGATAACCGCGCCACCAGTTGTGTTGCCCTGATTCAGGGCCTTTAACATCGGTAATCGCTTGCAGCTCTTTTAAAAACTTGGCCAGATCAAAGGCAAGTTGTTCTTTGTCTTGATCGGTTAACGTTAGTAGGTTGATACTTTTTCCAGGCAACCATTCGTATATAGAAAATGGATAAGGATAATCTGTCGATGGCTTTCCCATTTTGATCGGAGCCGGAATGCTAACGCTTAAATGTTTTGCGAGCTTAGGCAGTAGCTCTTGTTCTTTTGGAACTTTTAGAGCGTAAGTCTTGGCTGTTGGCATACGAATGAGCATATCGCCCCCTAACCTATAGGTGCGGTTATCATGCCCTTGTTTTTCAACATCTTTGATAAGCAAATGGCTGTATTCTGGAAATTGATCGCTTATGAGTTTGCGTGCAAGATCAAGGGTTGGAATCATATATTTATATATTCTCTCAATTTCGCATCAGCTGTTAAAAAAGTAAGATTATCCGCTTTAGCTTGAGCAATCAACAATCTATCAAATGGATCTTTATGTAAATTTGGCAATTTATCAATATAATCTATGTGACGTAATTTTATATCGAGCCATGTAAATCCTGACTCTTCTGTAATTGTCGCTAAATTACTATTAATTTCTATGCGGCCAAGGGATTTTTTGATCATTATTTCCCAGTAGCTTGCGATGCTAACAAATATAATATTCTTATCATTTTCTATGATGTGGATAAATTCATCAAGCTTGTCTAGATTGCCCTGTAGCGCCCACAAAATTATACAAGTATCGACTAAATATTTATTCATACATAGTCTCCTATAATCTCATCTGGCATAGAATCATCAAAATTATCAGAAATAAATATTTTGTTCTTAAGTAGGCCTAGTTTTCTAATTTTCGTGCCTTTATATTCTGTTAATTGGCCTATAGGCACGCCGTTTTTACATATAACTATAGTTTCATGATTATCGCTTACTCTTTTTAAATACTGAGATAAATGAGTTTTTGCTTCATGAATATTAATGAATTCCATAATGTCCTCACATATTAAACTAAGTCTAGTTTAGTTTGTTATTTTATTATTGTCAAATTCAAATATAATCACTCTTAGAACTTCCTTATCACAAGTAACTTGTATGTGATAGGCAAAATGGTATATTCTGGAAATTGATCGCTTATGAGTTTGCGTGCAAGATCTGGGCTAAACTGATTGCTTTTTCGTTCGTAACTCCACCGCCATCACCGTCACAGGATGGGATTTAAATTCATCCATACCGATTTTCCTCCATCCAAGACGTTCGTAGTATTCTGGTATGGTGGGATCAAAAGCAAACAAGTACAGCTTTTCAAAACCAAGCTCTTTTGCTTTTAGGAGAGTCATATCAATTAGCATCCTGCCAATGCCTTGCTTTTGATATTTTGGATCGACGACAAGTGAACCGAGCCAAGGAGTAAGTGATGTCCGAATGCCATCATTTTCACGCAAAGAGCACATGCCAACCGGTAAATCGCCATCTAATGCAATAAAAGTGATTGGCAAAGCTTGATCATTCATGTGATCTGCAAATCTTGCGATAACACGTTCAACGGATACATCAGGAACCCAGATTTTACCCAATACTTCATGCCAAATGTGCGCGAGGGCTGGTATGCTGCTCGGATGGTTTTTAAGAAGGTAAATCTTTATCATGGGGAATCTTTGATATATTTTTTTGTAGCTTTTCTGCTTGGATACAGAGTTTTTAGAAAGAATGCACCATCTTTTTCTATAATATATGGCACCATGTAAATAACATCTTGAACTCTAACATACATAATTTCTTGATTTGGATATTTATTGAAATTATAATGTTTCGTTATGCATACAAGGCCCCCAAGCTCTATTTCTGTTATAATCTCTTCAAACCCTATAGCTCTATCTTTCAATAATTTTTCATTTTTCTCCCTGCAGAAATTAAACCTCATTGCCCCCATCCACTTATGGCATCTTTATGTATTAACATATTAATATAAGTTTGATATGGTATACCAAGTTTTGAAGCCTTAATTCGCATGGCTTCTAAGTCTCTATGATTTACTCTGATTGTTATGGACGACTTTCTCTGTATATATTCTGTTGCTGCTTGTTTTAGTTCAAGCATTCTCTCCTCAAGGTTATCTATGGACTGCAATTTTTCAAAATTATCTTCTAAATCTTTTTCGTATTCATCTAAGACACGGTTTTTGTTAGTTTTCTTACTCATTTCATTTACCATTAACCAATCCTCTGTATTATTATATTACAATGTACATACATTGTCAATACCTCCTACATACCACTCAGATGCAATAGATAGATTTTGTTCCCTCAAAAACTTGCGTTTTGGCAGGTCATGAGCACCGCATACCACAACGATTTGCGTGGCGCCTCTAGCCTTGTCTGCGGCCTTGGCTTCTTCAATTAACTCATGCCCAACAGATTCCCAAAGGTTCTCGGATTGTACGCAGAAATCATCTATCATCAATGTAAGGCCGCCTGGATTATAAACTTCCGGAGCAGGCATGAGCCTTCCTATGATAAATCCTACAATGTCACCCCCGCTCTTCTCCCTGTCATTCCCGCATCCTTTTTTGTCATTCCCGCTCCTACCTTTGTCATTCCCGCGCAGGCGGGAATCTAGTGCTGGATCCCCGTTTTCACGGGGATGACAATTCATAGCAGCAGTGAACATCACATGATTTTCGTCCTCCAGCAGTTCTTTAAACCACTGTCTCTGTGTGTTATCACCTTCTTCTTCAGCATAATGCCAAAATGTGGCCTGCGCTTTCTCATAAGCTAACCGCTTTGCTCTTGAGAGTGAAACCATGGCGAGGGTATCAGAAAGCTGAGACATGCGTACGGCAAATTGGGGAACTGTAACTTGCTGAGCATTTTTACTGTGCTGCAATATGCTTTCTGCAATTTCTTCGCCGTTTAATAGGGAGCTATCAAACCAAATATTATAAAATTCTTTGCATGACTCAAAAACATTGCTTTGGGCAATTATTGTAGCCTCATTACGAACCGGATTGTTATTATTATTTTGAAACCTCTTCAATCTTTCTTTTGTGGAACAATCAATCCCAACAAATAAGGATATCTGATCTTTAAAGAAATTAAGATGATATTTTGCAATTTGAAGAGCGTCATTACCATCAAAAATTGTATCAATCAATACCCCATATCCGTTTTGCAAAAATATTAATGCAGTTTGGAGAAGAATATTATCGCAAATTGGTCTACCAATATTTCTCGGTGTCGTCTTAGCGTCTAAAATAGTGAATAAATATTTTTTGGATTCATCGATTTGCAAATGAACAAACTTATCCTCAGATTGCCTGCAGATTTCTTTTGCTATTGTTGTTTTTCCTGCGCAAGATGGGCCGTTGATTATAATTACTTTACTCATCCACGCCTCTTAAATCTTTTGCAAGCTCAGCCTCTAACTCTTCAATAGTTGGAAGTACAGTTTGGAGGTTTGCCGGTAGCGCATCCTGCAGTCTATACTCAGCAAGTCCTATCGGCTTTGTCATATCACGCAATGCATATTCAGCGACAACTGAAGCTTTTGAACGGCATAAAATAAGGCCAATTGAAGGGTTGTCATCTGGGCCACGCAGCAGATCATCAACAGCAGAGAGATAAAAATTCATTTTCCCTGCATATTCGGGCTTAAATTTTCCTGATTTTAACTCGATCACTACAAAGCATCGTAGCTTGATGTGGTAAAATAACAGGTCGATGTAGAAATCTTGATCTTCAATTTGAAGATGGTACTGTCTGCCTAAAAATGCAAAACCTTCGCCAAGCTCAAGAAGAAACTTCTCTATATGGGCCACTAATCCTTTTTCCACCTCACGTTCATGCGCATTCTTTCCAAGGCTCAAAAAGTCAAATAGATAAGGATTCTTCAATGTGTTTTGCGCTAGATCAGACTGTGGAGACGGCAATTTATCGCTGAAATTTGTCACCGCATTTCCTTGACGTTTAAATAAATTAGTCTCAATTTGCATCGATAAAATATTGCGAGACCAACCATTAATTCTTGTTTCATTGATGTAAAACATTCTCTCATCTTCATCTGCTGTAGAATACATTATAGTAACAATATGACCCCAAGGTAATTGTGCAACAAGCTGTTGCACAAACCCGCTATCCGGATATTCTGCGGCAAATTTGCGCATATATTTCAGGTTACGCACCGAAAAACCCTTCATCTCTGGAAATTCAGAGGCAAGATCTTTAGATAATTGATCGATAACTTTAGCTCCCCAGCCTGCTTTATTTTGCGCTTCTAGTATTTGCGTGCCGATATGGTGGTAAAGCAGAATGAGCTCTTTATTAACGCTTAAGGCCGCTTTATACCTAGATGATGCAACACGCTCTTTAAGGTCGCTCAAAAACTTGCTGTATTCTTGATTGATAACGTTTTTAGTCATCAACTACCTTTTGATACATTGTTAATAAATCTAAACCCTCGGAGCATTCCAGATAAAGCTACAGATACATGATCCTCACCTTGCACAAGTTCAAATTTGCCAATTATTTGTTCATGATCTGTAATTTTGCGACATTCTTTTTCTAATTTCTGCAAGTAATTTGTGGCTCTCACATCGTCCTCAAGGCTGCCAATCGCAATATACACATTGTTTTTTCTTCCTTCAGGGAATTTATACTGATTACCAAACATTTCCTTCTGAACGTAGTATCTAGAATCAAGGATTGGAGATATAGCGATATAATTACTAAAAATTTCTGGATAGTTTAACAAAGCAAAACACACAAAAACGCCTCCAAAAGAATGACCGAGGATGGTGTGATTGTGACTTGTTCGAAAATTATTTTCTAAAAATGGAATTATCTGATTTTTAATAAGCAACATGAAATCACCTGCTTTTCCAGTACATTGTAAGATCCGATTTACAAGATCTTTAGGCGCGCCTTCTATGAAAATATTGGGATCTAGCCCAAAAGGTAAAAAATCACGCGATCTTGCTATTTCAGAAATGTCCGATCTTTCTTGTTGTGGTAAATCACAAAAATCAACACCATCATGACCTATGCCGCAGATAATATAATTTTGAGCTACTGAATTTATTCCATATAGACTTGAGAATAGAAAATTTGGGTCTAGAACCACTAAAATAGGATAACTCTTATTGTCTATACCATAATTGTTTGGGACTCTAATAAATAAGTTATAATCTTCCTGGTTATAGTTTGACTTTATATTTACTGTGCTAGTAAATGGTAGCTTTAAAAAATCTTTGCTGCTATTCATAATCTTAACTCATTTGTATGATTCATAATGGCCTCCGCTGCATCTTTAGCACTTAAATTACTGACATTTAGCGAAAGCAAATTAGGGTGGGAGATGTAGATAAGTGGTCCATTATCTTCAGCATCGTTTGGATCAATTGACTTCCACCTTTCTCTTCTTTCTGGTCGCGTCAGGCGCCTTAGATGCTCTTCTTTACTAATTTGAATTTGTACTGGAATAAACAATGACCCTCGCGCCTCAGCCATTTGTTTTACTTGCTCGTAAAGCTTCCGATCTTCCTGAGTATCTGCCAAACAGTTTGTAAGCACATAACTATTCTTGGTATGATGGGCCAGAAAATTGAAAACTTCAGCCCTTATGCGAGCGATCGATCCCCAAGCAAAATCAGGTATCTTTGCGTAGCCATCATATTGCAATAGCTCAAAAATAGGATTATTGATCAGCTGATTATCGCATACGATAAAGCCATGCTTTGCTGCCAACTCCTTAGCGATGGTGTATTTGCCAACCCCAGGCTTGCCTGTTAAATAGATGATGGTTGTTGCCCGTTGTGTCATATACTATCCGCCAGTCTCATTGATTTGACTCATCAAATTACGCAAAACCGGAACATATAACTTAATTCTATCAAAAATTTCATCTGCTAATTTTTCATCGTATGTATGAGATGTGAGGTTTCTATCTTTTAGCATTTGGACCCAAATATCTTCATCATCAATTAGGCGAACTTTAAAGGCTTGTTGAAGTATCTCTTTCGGATAATTTAATTCTATATCTCTCTCAAGAAAATAATCTCTCAAAAACCTCCACGCAAGCTCGAATGTAAATTCAAATCTTTGAATTGTTGCATCAATATTTGTTCTATCGATTTGCGGGGGTTTTAAATATATAGCCTCTAAGGCTGCTAGTGCTTTTTGGAAATTTGCAAGTTTAATTTGGCTTTTTGACATAAATTACCTTTTTATCCTTTAGTATGTTATTATACAAATCTTCGCTTATTCTAGTCTTATCCAGTCTAACACAGTCTATTTTTAGCAATGTATCTGCGTCGTCTATGATATCTGTGACTTTTAACCAGTCGGAACTAGTAGCTTTTGGACATAAAATCGCAATATCAATATCGGACCTCTCTTGATTATCCCCTCTTGCTCTTGAGCCAAAT
The DNA here is from genome assembly GCA_033763595.1 of Rickettsiaceae bacterium. Lineage (GTDB taxonomy): Bacteria > Pseudomonadota > Alphaproteobacteria > Rickettsiales > Rickettsiaceae > JANRKH01. The sequence goes on along the minus strand of JANRKH010000064.1, from coordinate 527 downwards.
AGCCATATTTCTTCAACAAATTCTAACTGTTTTAGTTCTTTTATAAATCTGTAATCTAAATTCTTAGTCATCCGGGTCCTCATTTGGGCTAACTCCAGAATCCGCAAATAAAGCGCCTTCAAATTCCTTGCTCCATTTTGTAGGGGTAAATTCTATAACTTCGGCCGGATACGATAAATAAACCTTTTTCATAATAAGTGCTCAAAAAATCTAAGTGAGCAGATCTAAACTCGCCAATTTTTTCCTTTGATACTTTATATCTTAAAATTACTATAAATAGATTTTGTGGCTGGCTTTTCATCTGATTTTTGCTATGTAGTTTTTGATATTGTCTAATATATTAAGTAACTCAGGGGCGAGGTTATAAATTTGATTTAAGTACTTCGCTGTTAGTTCAGGCTTATCCGGATATTCATGCGCTATATGATTTCTTGTTCTGCGCATTTCTTCCCATGTTGATACGCTATTTATTATTTGTAATTTTTCAAGTTTATTTAGCTTATCTATCATCGTCATATTTTCTAGAT
>JANRKH010000063.1:0-41979 GCA_033763595.1 Rickettsiaceae bacterium | reverse complement strand
AGGAGAAATAATGCTCCCAGCAGGAAAAGAAATGATCATGCCAGGAGATAACACGAACCTCACGGTAAAACTAATAGCACCAATTGCCATGGAAACTGGACTCAGATTTGCCATAAGAGAAGGCGGAAGAACAGTCGGAGCAGGAGTTGTTGCAAAAATATTGAAATAGTGTATAAAAGTAAGAATAGTAATAGATGGTGAGAAATGAACAGCCAAAAAATTAAATTAAGACTCAAGTCTTTTGATCATAAACTTCTAGATCGTGCATCTGTGGATATAGTAAGCACAATCAAAAGAACTGGCGCTGAGGTTAGTGGTCCTATACCATTACCTAGAGACGTGAGAAGATTTACTGTGATTAGATCACCTCACGTTAACAAAAAGTCAAGAGAACAATTTGAGATTAGAACTCAAAAAAGACTGATCATAATAAGCTTTCCTACACCGCAAACAGTTGATGCATTGATGAAAGTGGATCTGCCAGTCGGAGTGGATGCGCAAATTCAACTTGAAGGAGGTGTATCATAATGAGAACAGGTCTAGTAGTTGAAAAATTAGGTTCTACATCTCTTTTTTTAGAATCTGGTGAAAGGACGCAGGTGACTCTATTAAAAATGGAGATCTCACATGTGGTTGAAAGAAAAACTGAAGGCAGAGATGGTTACTCAGCTGTTATACTTGGATACGGCGAGAAAAAATTAAATAAAGTCAAAAAACCAGAAAAGAAACTTTTCGAAAATGCTAATGTTCCGGCAAAAAAAATACTTAAGGAATTTAGGGTGTCTGAAGATAATTTACTAGCAATAGGCACGGAATTAAACGTTGACCACTTTGCAAGTGGGCAGTTCATTGATGTAAAAGGTATTTCAAAGGGCAAAGGCTTTGCAGGAGCGATGAAAAGACATAATTTTAGAGGACTTGAAGCTACACACGGAGTTTCAATTACTCATAGATCTCATGGCTCTACAGGGGGAAGGCAAGATCCCGGAAGAGTGTTTAAGAATAAAAAAATGGCTGGTCACCTAGGTGATGAGAAAGTAACAATCCTAAATTTAAAGATTATGGATGTAAAGCCAGAAGAAAGATTAATAATAGTTAAAGGATCTGTGCCAGGCAAAACAGGCTCTATTCTGTACATCAGAGATTCTATAAAGAAGTAAGCATATGACTACAATGACGCAAAAACTATACGACTTAGATAAAAATGAGCTAGGAGACATTGAGGTTGATCCGAAGATTTTCGGCCTTGAGCAGAGGCCTGATATCATAAAAAGGGTGGTTGATTGGCAGCTCGCTAAAAGAAGAGATGGTAACCATTTGACAAAAACTATATCTGCAGTATCAGGTACTACTAAAAAGCCGCACAGCCAAAAAGGCACTGGTAAGGCTAGGCAGGGTTCTAAGAGACAAGTCCATATGAGAGGAGGCGCTGTCTCACATGGCCCAGTCCTAAGAAGCCACGAGTTTAAACTTAACAAGAAAGTGAGAAGTTTAGGTTTAAGACATGCTATATCGATCAAGGCGCAAGAAAATAAAATATTTATAATTAACGATCTTCAAATTGCAGAGCCAAAGACCTCGGCGTTAACAAAAAAAATAAAGAAATTTGGTTTTAAAAGTTACTTTGTAATAGACGGCGAAAATTTGAATGAAAATTTCAAAAAAGCATCATCTTCTTTGTACTTTGTAAATGGTGTACCCCAGATAGGAGCAAACGTTTATGACATATTAAAACATGATTGTCTGATTATTTCAAAGTCAGGACTTGAGCAACTTTCTGAGAGGTTGAAAAAATGAAAACACTATTCGACATAATTAAACGCCCTGTTGTAACAGAAAAATCTTCTTTACAAGGCGAAAATGGAAAATATTCTTTTGTAGTATCGAAGGATGCGACTAAGGAAAATGTCGCAAAAGCAGTGGAGAAAATATTTACTGTTAAAGTTAAAAAAGTAAATATTATTATCCTACCTGGCAAAACAAAAAGATTTAAAGGTGTTTTAGGTAAGCGTCAAGATCTCAAGAAAGCTATTGTCACGCTCGAAGAAAACAACATGATAGATTATTCAGGAGGTATAAACTAATGGCTCTTATATCGCATAAGCCTGTAACTCAATCAACAAGAAATTATGTTAAATTGGACCGTTCTGAACTATGGAGTGGGAAGCCTATGAAATCTTTGACCAAAGGAAAAAAAAGTACCGGAGGAAGAAATAATTTAGGTAGAATAACTTGCTGGCACAAAGGTGGAGGGCATAAAAAACTCTACAGGCTAGTTGATTTTAAAAGAAAAAAGCTTGAAGTAGAAGCTACGGTAGAGAGAATTGAGTATGACCCTAACAGATCATCTTTTATAGCATTAATAAAATATGACGATGGCGAGTATTCATACATAATATCTCCTAATAAAATAAAAATTGGTGATAAGGTTATTTCAAGCAATAAAGCAGACATCAAGATTGGAAATACTTTACAGCTCAAATTCATTCCTATTGGTACAATGATCCATAATGTAGAAATGAAGTCCGGAAAGGGAGGTCAACTTGCAAGGTCAGCAGGCGCTTACGCTCAGATAGCCGGAAAAGATAATGGTTTTGCTCAGATTAAATTAAGATCTGGAGAGCTTAGGATGGTGCCTCTTGAGTGTAAAGCAACAATAGGAACAGTATCTAATCCAGACCATCAAAATGAAACAGTAGGAAAAGCTGGTCGAAGCAGATGGAAGGGTATCAGACCTACCGTAAGAGGGGTTGCTATGAACCCAGTAGATCACCCACATGGAGGCGGCGAGGGGAAAACATCTGGCGGAAGGCATCCTGTAACTCCTTGGGGCAAATCGACTAAAGGTAAAAAGACCAGAAAAAATAAGCTTACGTCTAAATTTATAATTAAGAAGAGAAAATAACATGGCTAGATCAATTTGGAAAGGTCCTTTTGTTGATGCATCTCTACTAAAAAAAGTGCAAAAAGTAAAAGAATCAACTCGGGGAGAAATTATAAAAACATGGTCAAGAAGATCTACTATTATTCCTGATTTTGTAGGAGTAACTTTTGGTGTTTATAATGGTAATAAATTCATACCAGTTTCTGTCTCGGTAGAGATGGTGGGTAGAAAGCTTGGTGAATTTGCGCCTACAAGAACATATTATGGCCATGGCACCGATAAGAAAGTAAAAAAGAAATAGTATTATGGATAGAGAGAGTTTAGTTCAGTCTTCAATCAAAAGATTAAGGATAAGTCCTAGAAAATTAAATCTAGTGGCTCAGTCTATAAGAAATTTAAAGGCATCAGAAGCCCTAGTGCAGCTTTCTTTTTCTAAAAAAAGAATAGCGCAAGATGTGAGGAAATGCCTAAAATCTGCAATAGCTAACGCAGAGAATAACTATGGACTTGATATCGATAATCTAGTAGTAGCTTCTGCGACTGTGGGAAAATCTATAGTCATGAAGAGAATGCAAACTAAAGGAAGGGGTAGAGCTGGAAAAATCCTCAAGTTCTTTAGTAATTTATATATAAGCTTGAACGAAAAAGTTGGGAGTGTTTGATGGGTCAAAAAGTTAATCCAAATGGGCTAAGAGTAGGCCCAACCCTTATCAAAGGATGGCAATCACTAATGTACGCAGAAAAAGAATACGGTTCATTATTGTTGCAAGATCTGAAAATAAGATCCTTGGTAAAAAAGGATTGTGAATCTGCGTTTATTAGTAAAGTTATTATAGAACGACCTTCGAATAAAAGCGTAGTAGTTAATATTCATGCTAAAAAACCAGGTGCTATAATTGGTAAAAGTGGTGGAGATATTGAGATTTTGAAAAAAAAGCTTGTTAAAATAACAAACTCAGAAGTGTTCATCAATATACACGAAGTAAAAAAGCCAGATATAGATTCTGAGTTAGTAGCCCAGACGATTGCAAAGCAACTGGAGAAGAGAGTTTCTTTCAGAAGAGCAATGAAAAGATCTATCCAGGCTTCTTTAAAGCAAGGAGCTAAAGGAATCAGAGTGAGCGTATCTGGAAGATTAGGGGGTGCAGAGATCGCTAGAACAGAGTGGTATCGCGAGGGAGGAGTGCCATTACATACACTTAGAGCTGATATTTCATACTCTATCTCAGAAGCAAAAACGACTTACGGAGTTTTAGGTGTGAAAGTATGGATCTACAAAGGTGACCTTGCAGAGATTAAAAAGAGAGATAAAGAGCTAGTTTCGTCTGTAAAGCTTAGTGCCAATTAATTTGAAACACTACGCTTCGAATGTTTTAGAACTGAGGTTGTACTTTTCCAATTGACGAAGTTTTGTTTGGCCAAGTTTTTATTATTAAGGCGTTAAATTCTTTTGAACTTTTGTTTGATTTTTTATGTAGACTGTAATCTCAGAAACGTCTTTTGAAGCTAAATTCATGAGTTGCTAATATTATCAGTAAGTATAAGACTTAACGTATGTTAGATACAAAACTTGTAGCTTAAGATTCGTAAAAAGGGTTTTGATATAAGACAATTCCCAGAAAAAATTAAACATATGAATTTTGGTGTTTCGCTAAGTAAGCGTATATATAATAGCTCCACAAAGCTAACGCCCTCGAAGTTCATTAGGATCATTTTTAAAATGAAACTAGTATAATTGAAATGTAATTGAGTGTGTATAGCTTCACAATAGTAAGAAAATATAACTAAGGTTTAGTGTAAAAAAGGACAAAAGCGATGCTTTGAACGAAAACCTAAACAGATTAATTATGACCCTGATAGGATGAAGTTCCGTGAAATATACTCACATTGATAGTCTGGATAAGTTGATTGTTGATTAGTGCTAGTTGGCATTTCTGCAAGTAGAATGACTAGTAAGCTAAATCTTATTATGATCTAATTTTGCAAAATATGTTATTATTTAATTTTTAAGGAAAAAAATGTTAAGTCCAAAGAAACAAAAATTTAGAAAAGCTCAAAAGGGCCGAGTAGTAGCAAAGTCTAAAGCAGGTACTATGCTGGCTTTTGGAGAGTTTGGTTTAAAATCTCTAGATATGGATAGAATCACTTCAAGACAAATTGAAGCTGCTAGAAGAGCCGCTGTGAGGTACATGAAAAGACAAGGAAAATTATGGATTAAAATTTTCCCAGATATTCCTGTTTCAAAAAAACCTGCAGAGGTGAGAATGGGTAAGGGAAAGGGTTCTCCTGAGTTTTTTGCGGTAAGAGTATCTCCTGGTAGGATTTTGTTTGAAGTAGATGGAGTTCCAGATTTAGTTGCAATAAGAGCATTAGAACTAGCAAGCGCGAAGTTACCCACAAGAACAAAAATAGTAAGACGTTATGAGTAAAAGAACCAGTAATAAAATTTCATCCTTAATTCTAGATGATATTAAAAATACTATATACCAAAAGAAGAAAGATTTGTTAGCCCTAAGGTTTAAGTTAAAGCTAGGCGAATTGTCAGATACTAGCGGATTTAAAGTCGCAAAAAAAGAAATAGCAAGGATGTTTACTATCCTTAACCAAAAACAACAGAAGAATTAATTATGCCTAAAAGAATTTTGACAGGAATAGTTGTGAGCACAAAAGCTCAAAAAACAGCTTTGGTAAAAGTTGAACGTAGATTTGCTCACAAGAAATATCATAAAACAGTTACAGTTTCTAAAAAATATGCAGTCCATGACGAAGATTCGTCATGTAAAGAAGGTCAAAAAGTTCGGATTATTGAGTGCAGACCAATTTCTAGAACAAAAAAATGGCAGGTGCTGAAGGAATCTGCTGAGTAATCTAGGCTATAACTACTAAGCTTTGTAATATCTTATTTCAGGAAATTAAACTTGAGCATATTAATTTTTATGACTTGCTTGAGTAAATGTACATAAATATTTGCCTACAGGTGGATTTAGAGAAATCGACTTAAATCATTTATAAATGGTTTTTTGTATTATAAGAATTTTTGCTAGTAAAGAAAGCTTCTGTGTGTGAAATAGACCTCTTCGGAAATTCTACTCCTATAGGCAATTGCGTTGTTGCCTTGTTGTTCAAATCCTCACGTACCTCATGTACGCAGCGGTTTTTGCGCTCCGCCTGCGCCAGCTACTTGCCCCCCAGGAGCGAGTTTCCGAAGAGACCTAATATAATTGAGAAACGGAGTATAGAAACAATAACAAAATATCAGGTTTACAGTAATCTACGCAGAATTAGTATATAAGTAGGACCTCTACGGAAAACCCGCGCCTATCGATCTAGTTGTAGGAGCTCTCTGAAACCAAAACAGCTAGGCGTGAGAAAGAGGTAGTTGAGCCTCCTATCGGGCCTTGGACGGGCTAAGCACAAGGCTGGGCTCAGCACAAGTGCTTCTAGGAGTATAGTTTGCCAGAGAAGAGGTTTATTAAATTCTAAAAATAAGATATGCGTGCTATGAATTTGTAAAACAAAGATAGTTTCTACATAGGTGTATTTTAGGCGAGCCCAAAATTTCACTCGAAATTTTATTCTTTCATTAGCGTTGCTAATAGCGCGATTGTCTTTGAATATAAAAACTAAATTATGCATGTGTCCAATGTATTAGGACCATTTTTTGAATAAGCATTGTTCTTATTTGATTTTCTGATTGCCAACCTCGAAGAAATCTTGTATTTTTTCGATTTTGATTCTCAATATTTACACAAGCATTGATTGTGCCAATCAATAGCTTTAGATTAACAATATTATATTGATAGTAAAGGCACTTGCTATCGCTAGGTAACTTAATGCAACCATCATTCCAAAAGCTCAAAACAAAGCAAAAATATATCCCAGAAATGCCAGATGTAACATTTTTGGAGAATTTTGAAGAATTAGTAACATCGACTACATTATCAAAAGTTAAAGAAGGTACGGTAGTTAGGGGTATAGTGGTTGGCATAGATGGCGATACAGTTATTGTAGATGTAGGCCTTAAAAATGAAGGTAGAATTCCAATAAATGAGTTTAAGCTAGTCGTTGATCAAGACCCCCCTATGGTGGGCGAGGGTGTTGATGTTTATGTTGAAAGACTCGAAGGCTCCAACGGGCGCACTGTTCTCAGTAGAGAAAAAGCTATCAGAGAAGAATCCTGGGAGATTTTGGAAAAAGCTCACGAAAATGAGCAATTAGTAGATGGAGTAATTTTTAGCAGAGTCAAAGGAGGTTTCACTGTAGATTTATCTGGTGTTGTAGCATTTTTACCTGGGAGTCAGGTGGACGTGAGGCCGATAAAGGACCTTGAGCCTCTAATGGATATAGTTCAGCCATTTAAAATTTTAAAAATGGATAAAAAGCTAGGAAATATAGTTGTATCTAGGAGAGCAATTCTTGAGGATTCACGATCTGGCGCAAGAGAGGAAATGCTCTCTAAAATTAAAGAGGGGATGATTCTTGAGGGTTTTGTAAAAAATATAACTGACTATGGTGCATTTATAGATTTAGGTACTGTAGATGGTCTTTTACACGTAACTGATATTTCGTGGACAAGAATTAACCATCCATCTGAAGTTTTATCCATGGGACAAAAAGTCAAAGTTATGGTTATCAAGTTTAACGAGGAAACTAAACGTATTTCATTAGGAATGAGGCAACTTGATCAGAACCCTTGGAATGGAATTAAAGAAGAGTTTCCTGTTGGTAAGAAAATCTCTGGTAAAGTGACTAACTTAACTGAATATGGTGCTTTTGTAGAAATAAAAGACGGCATCGAAGGATTGGTCCATTCTTCTGAAATTTCATGGCTGAAGTCAAACCAAAACCCAAAAAAGTTGCTCACTATAGGTCAGGATGTGGATTTTGTTGTTCTTGAAGTTGATGAGCAGAAACATAGAATTTCGCTAAGTATTAAGCAATGTAAGGAAAATCCATGGGAAAAGTTTTTCGAGAATAATAAAGTTGGCGACATAATAAAAGGAGTTGTGAGGAATGTGGCTGATTTTGGATTGTTTGTTGCAATAGGAGATGAAATCGATGGAATGGTGCATGAGTCTGATATATCCTCAGAGCACGCAAGCGAAAAGCTCAAGGAGTTCAAAAGAGGCGATGAGATAGAATGTAAGATTCTTGCAATTGACACAGAAAAAGAAAGGGTAAGTCTTGGAATCAAGCAAATTTCTGAGACTGATGTTAAATTATCAAGTGCTTCGTCAGCAAAAGAGCAAGGTGTAGTAATGCCAAAAATTGAAAAGGGCACTGTGGTAACTGCTGTTATAAAATCAATACAAGGTGATAGCGTAGTCGTAGAGACATTAGATGGTCTTCATGAAGGTATAATAAAGAAAGCAGATCTTGCATCAGACAAATCGGATCAAAAAACAGACCGTTTTCATGAAGGTGATAAGATTGATGCTAAGCTGGTAAATGTTAGTAAAGATGGCATATTAAATCTCTCAATAAAAGCGTTTGAGCTAGATGAGAGAAAAAGGGCCATCAAAGAGTATGGTTCTGTTGATAGTGGCGCAAGTCTAGGAGACATACTTGGCGCTGCTCTGAACCAGGGCAACAAAGATAGGTCCTGATAGTTTTGTTTTACTACTAGATTTAATTTAACTATTATGTCATACTCATTACCCACCTAATAACACTAAATCCTAGATTAAACTCTTCATAGGAATTTTAGTGCGAGTCTGCTTTGGCGTATATAAATTCGTGTGTAAATGAGTCTAGCTTCAATGCGCTTTGATCACTTAAAAATGGGATTTAGGATAGGAGGTCTCACGACTGTGCAAAAATTAATATTAGCTTAAAAGAACAGACCAATAGGCATATCCTATAAGTAGAGCCTAGGAATCCTTGAGCAAATGTCGCTTTAGCTACAGAATATAGGTGAACTATCATAAGCTTTTGCTTGCGTAGCGAAAAGAAGTAAACCTCTCACGAAACTTTCATCTGGTATATGAGAGCAAAAGAAGTGATAGGAGCATACGGGTTCGAAAAGACCCGAATAAATGCCGCATGACGATCTTCCTTCCATTGCTCTGTTGAAGCATCTTCAAGCTGAGAGCGAAGAGTTCAAGAAGGTCTAATGTTTGACGATAAAATTGCCGCTCAACGCGGAAGGTTTTGCACTAAGGTCTACATTTATGTCTGGATTTGGCATAACACCAACTCTTTAGAATTAAACTCATCATAGGAATTTTAGGGCGAGCATGCTTTTAACGTTTATAAATACATGCGTAAGGCTTGAGCCCAGCCGAAATTCTTATTGATCATGTAATTTGACCATTAAAAATGGGATTTGTTATAAATGCGGCATGAATTTTTATAATCAAATTTGGCAACTGCAATTTATGCCTTGAGAGTATTGAATTGGTACTTAATACCAAATCTCTAGAATTAAACCTGAATATATTAATTTTAGAATGAGTCAGCTTTAGCGTATTTAAATTTGTGTGTGTGCATGCGAGTCTTGCTTCAATTAGCTTGGACTTAGAAATGGGATTGACTATAAAATAACAACCTCCCGAAGACCTTGTGCAATATTTCTACTAATGAGGATTATTTTCGGTAATACTGTTAAGTTTTGGGAGTTGAAATTGGGAGTTGAACAAATTTTTTTCCTAAGTGTCATTTAAGCACTTAGATACTTAAGTGTATCGATAATAAAAATTATTCTTATGAGAAACAAAAAAAATAACATGCAAAAAAATATAGGAAAAATTAAACAAGTAATATCTGCAGTTGTAGATGTTGAGTTCGGCCCAGGTCACATGCCAAATATACTTAATGCACTTGTTTGTTATAATGATGGCATTAAAATAATACTCGAAGTAGCTCAGCATCTTGGAGATAATGTTGTTAGGTGTATTTCAATGGAAGCTACTGAAGGTCTTGCAAGAGGACTAGAGGTTGAAGATACTGGGGAGCCTATTTCAGTTCCGGTCGGAAAAAAAACGCTCGGCAGAATTTTAAATGTTACTGGAGACGCGATTGACTCATTTGGACCAATAGAGACAAAGGATAAGAGGCAGATACATGCTAAACCACCTGAGTTTTTAGATCTATCTACTGAGAAAAACATATTAGTTACAGGAATAAAAGTCATAGATTTGCTTGCTCCATACTCAAAGGGTGGAAAGATAGGCTTGTTTGGTGGAGCTGGAGTTGGCAAAACAGTCTTGATAATGGAGTTGATCAATAACGTTGCAAAGGCGCATGGTGGATATACTGTGTTTGCTGGGGTAGGAGAGAGAACGCGAGAAGGAAATGATCTTTACCATGAAATGATAGACTCTAGTGTCATTGACTTGCAAAACAAAGAGAATTCAAAAGTGTCACTTGTGTATGGGCAGATGAGCGAGCCTCCAGGAGCTAGGGCTAGGGTCGCTCTTACAGGTCTTACTATTGCTGAATATTTTAGGGATATGGAAGGCGGACAAGATGTTCTGTTTTTTGTAGATAATTTATTTAGATTTACTCAGGCAGGATCTGAAGTATCTGCTTTACTAGGAAGAATGCCATCCGCGGTAGGTTACCAGCCAACACTCTCAACTGAGATGGGAGCTATGCAGGAAAGGATCACGTCAACAAAAACAGGATCAATTACCTCGGTCCAGGCTATATATGTTCCCGCGGACGATTTAACTGACCCAGCTCCAGCTACTTCGTTTGCGCATCTAGATGCGACCACAGTATTGAGCAGGCAAATAGCAGAACTTGGTATTTACCCAGCTGTAGATCCTTTAGATAGTACATCTCAGATGCTCGATCCAAAAATTATTGGAGAAAAGCACTATGCGGCAGCAAGAGAAGTGCAAAAAATATTACAATCTTACAAGTCTCTTCAAGATATTATAGCTATTCTCGGAATGGATGAGCTTTCGGAAGAAGACAAGTTGATTGTTCGAAGAGCAAGGCGTATACAAAGATTTTTGTCCCAGCCGTTCCATGTAGCAGAGGTTTTTACAGGAATGAAAGGAAAATTTGTAAGTATAGAGGAAACAGTTAGAGGATTCTCTGAGATAGCTTCTGGTAAATATGATAATATTCCGGAGGCTGCATTTTTTATGGTTGGAACAATAGATGAGGCTCTAGAAAAAGCGGAGAAACTACAAAAATCTGACTTATGAACAAAATCAAATGTACCATAAATTTTCCGACCAACTCTGAAAATATTGAAGAAGCTGATCTAATCATTTTGCCAGGCTCTACGGGAGAAATAGGTGTGATGTATGGTCATATGGATCTTGTAGTAGAGTTATCAGATGGAGACATTAGGTTTTATAAAAACGGTGCCATAAAACAAATTCTTCAAACAAAGGGAGGAGTAGCTCAGATTGCGCGAGATACAATCGAAATATACCCACTGTAATTAGATCTCTCCGAAAACTCTACTCCTAGCTTCAATAGGGCGCCTACGCATGTAGCAGGATCCTCATGTACCCACAACACTCTGGTTCTTTCGCTCCTCGCTCCTAGTATTATTTAATTCTAGAGATTTGGTATTATAGGTTATGCGGGAAGGTTTATTCTAGGATTGCTATAACTTTCTTAATAAACATAATTAACAAATGGGCAATTTTAGTATTGACAAACATCTACAATATTTGCATTATGTACGGAATTTAAAGGAATAAATAAAATGTCAAAAGCAAAAACAGCTTCAAAAAATAACCCTACAGCTCGTCAGCAAGCCAAGGAATTTATGTTTGAAGGCAAAAAAATTAAACCTGTGAAGTTAGTTTTGGCTAAAACTACTTACCTTGCAGCCGAGTATGATGGCTCAGGGGACTTAGTGTTAGACAACATGGGTCAACCTATGTCTTGGCAAAAAGCATCGAGGGGTAATTAAGCAATTATGGAAATTTCACAAGAACTTCTAAAATTATTGGTGTGTCCGGTAACAAAAAAACCTGTTAAGTATGACAGAGACGCGCAGGAGCTTATTAGCGAAGAAGCGGGCCTTGCTTATCCAATAAAAGACGGTATCCCAATGTTATTAGTTGAGAAAGCTAGAAAAATAGCTTCCGGAGATTATATTTACGGAGATAAAGTTGTTACTAATGAGAATGTAGTAGTCTCAAAAATCAAGGAAATAGCATAGCTAAATAATACCAAATCTCTAGATTCTGCATGCGTTTCAATATAAAATTAGGTGGATTTATATGCTTTTTGCCTGCAAGAAAACGTAAGTGTACGAAGTATACATGAGGATTCTGTGGCGAAAATAATGCAAACTCTCTTAAATCAAACTCGTCATGTGAATTTTAGGGCGATCGTGCTTTAGCGTATATGGACCTACGTACGGCCGCCAGGCTGCAATTGTTACTATTCATTGAATTTGATCATTTAAATTGAACCTGGTTTAATACCAAATTCAAGAACTAAATAATACTAAATCTCTAGAATTAAATAATACTAGGAGCAAGTCACGAAGCCTACTCTCGTGTAAGCTTTTAGCGACGAGCTAGAAGCAAGTACTTAAAAATTGGATTAAGTATAATAAGCTAGTAGCAAGTGGTGAGGACTACTATATCAAGACCCGAGCTAAGAGTTACTAAGCATTGAGATAAAATAGGCCTCTTCGAAAAACTCGCTTACTTGCAAGCTAGTGGCTGACGCAGGCGGAGCACAAAACCGCAGCGTACATCATGAGGATTCTGCTATACTTGCGCGGGCGGCGCAATTGCCTTTAGGAGTAGAGTTTTTAGAAGAGGTCTAATGTTATTAAGTTATTTAGTAATAACATTTAGCAGGTTTCGTTATATTTGCGCCTAAAATTACTAAAGTCCAGGATCTGGTACTTGTATTAAGTATAACTAGGGCTTACTACAATAGATCAATTATAAGCATGAGTAAATTCTTTATAGCCTCAGATCATGCAGGTTTTAGATTAAAGAAATTCTTAATAAGCGCCTTAAGAAAAAATTCCATATTAGTTGATGACCTTGGGTGTAATAGCGAGGAGGCTTGTGACTACCCAATTTTCGCCAATCTCCTATGCAAGTCTATATTGCAAAATATATCCTGCCAGAATAAAATGACAAAAAAATGTAGCGGCGAAGTTTTGCAAGAGAAAGTAATTTCTCAGAGTTTGCAAGATCAAAATTTTCTAAAGCAAAATCTTCCAATGCCCCCAAGTCAGCAATTTGTAAGGTACGAAGTCGAAGGTGATGTTGAATTTAATGTTCAAGATACTAGCGTGAGAAACTTGAGTGATAATGCATTTTTTGCTCTAGTAGACTACAGATTGTTTAAACAACAAGCTTTGTGCGATGAAGCCCTAGTGCGTCCTGCAAACGAAAAACCTCAAGAGCTTTCAATTCCTCTAGTCAAAAAGAAATCTCTTGAATCTAATATTTACGGAGTTTTAAGCGCAGAAGAATCAGCAGCCCAATTACCATTGGATCTAGAGCATCAAAAGAAGTTCTACGAACAAAATCGACTAATAGATGAGCAAAGTGCTATAATACATACTGAATCTTCAACTTATTCTATTGAATCATACGCGAATGCGGAGCATGACGCATGGCAAAATCTTAGTTTAGAAAACTCCCATACCAACAAATTTGTGAATCAGAGTAATAAAGATCCAAACCTGCGCCGCTTTCCTAATCAACATCAAGAAGAGCATTATACAGAAATAATAATTTCCAATACTTCAGAAGTGGCAGCTGGAATATTAATATGTGGTACAGGCATAGGCATGTCAATTTGTGCTAATAGGTTCGAAGGCATAAGAGCAGCATTATGCACTAGCCCTGAAATGGCAATAAAGGCTAGAAGGCATAATAACGCCAATATATTGGTCCTCGGTTCAAAAATAACAGATGAAATAAGTTCACTCGAAATTTTATACCATTTCCTTACTGAGTCTTTTGAAGGAGGAAGGCATAAATCAAGAATTAATATGATCCCTTAGGATTTGTGGGTATATTGCTAAAATTCAGAAGTAGATGAGAAACAATAGTTATGACTTCATGACCTAGAGATGATTTTTCGAACTTTGATAATTTATGTTTTGGTTCGACCACGATTAGCATCACGCACCCGTCCTTCTTGAAACTAATAATCTGCCTAGAATTCGTCTCCGGATGTTGAATTATCCCATCATTATTATTTTCGCGATAAGACGTTCCAAGTATATATTTTAACTTTTCAATAGAGACAGTTTCTGGTCCTATATTCCCCTGAAAAGTAAATACTTTATCGATCCCATCAAGTTTTATCATTAGACACTCTATGGAATAGTAATTTATCACCTCTCTTGTTACTGCATCTGTAATCGATCCGTGATTTTTATCTAAAAACACCATCAATAACTTAAAAATAAATTTTTTCTCAAGAAACAAGTCAATAGTCTGGATATTTTTTTCGTTAATTTTTCTTGATAAATTATACAAATGAATATTGACTTGAACGATTGCGTATACACAGACCAGTGTCAAACTACATAAAAAAGTGACCATAGTTAAACCATTTATTAAAAACTAGTATTAAATATTTAGATTATGAATACAAAGATTGCAAGATATTTTTCTGGAAAATTATTGTTAAATCGTATATATGATTTTCAAAAAAATAGGTGAATGGTTATGACAGAAGTATTTGCAAGGGATCAACTGATTCAGTATCTGCAAAAAATAGAGAATATGGAAAATGAAAAACAGATTATTCTTGATCAAATAAAGGAAATTTATACTGATGCAAAAAATAATGGCTTTGATGTGAAGACAATGAAGCACATACTAAAACTTAGAAGAATAGAAAAAAACAAATTAGCTGAAATAGAGGCACTGATAGAATTATATAGGGACGCAGCCGGTGTCTAATAAAAAAATTTAAGATTGTTGTTATAAAATTGGATTTTGTAAACTTACAGAGTTTCCTTAAAAGCCTATAATCTAAGATTACTGCAATTAATTAAATTTATAAATGATATTTAATTTAACACGCTTTTGAATTAAAATTTGTCAATATCGACTTGACACAAGAGGCAAAAAAAAGTATCATAACCTGCAAAAAAATATAGAGAATATTAATGAGGAAAAATCAGAAGAGCAAATCTAACGTCTCATCATCAAGCCCTAAAGGAGTTGCTTCGCAACAAGATGTCGCAGAGAGGGTTTTTACTACCCCAAAAAAACCTGCCGGAACGTCAGATGTCACTACGCTTGGACAAAAAAGTAATCGTGCCGGTAGTGATAGCGATCGTGAAAATGCTATAATCGTACTTAACAAAACTCCTAGAATTGACAGGGATGGTACTGCCCAAAGTCAAATAAATGAGGAGATTTCTTCTGAAGAAAAAAGAGTTAGTTCAGAGCTTAACCCTATTGCAAATTCATTTCATCCAGCAAATGAATCCACAAAAGCAAATAAAATTGGCGACCATCCAGAAGAGAAAACCAACGAAAATGTTCACGGGATATCTGAGGAAGATTCTGAGAGATCTTTATTAAGGGGCCAAGGTTTAGTAGTCGCAACGCATGTAGAAGTAGCTTCTGAAAACTCCAAATTGAGTGCTGTTAACAATGAAGTAGTTGACAATAAAGTAAATTTAACGTTTGCACTTCCATCACAATTGACTGAATCAACACAAGAATTCGACGATGAAGGCATACCAATTGTTGATAAGGCATCAGGATATACAACTGAAACCGATGAAAACAGAACCACTCCTGTATTAGATGTCTCAGTTACTCTCAATACAGTCAATGCAGTTAGCGCAAGAGCATTAGATCCAACTAACCAAACCGACCATGTTCCATCCGAACAGACTGCAGTGGAGCCTCCGGTTCCTGTCAAAGAAGATGAGACGGTTGATACTCAATTAGATGTAAACAATCCTAAAGTTTTTGAAGGTCAGAACAATACGCTCATTGACTCAATTAAAGACAAAGCGGCGGTAAGTCAGTTGAATGTATCAGATGAGCAAAGTAGTAAAAGAAATGAGGCAGATCTATCCAATGAGACTCTTCACGCGGAAGCATTCGGTGGTAACGATACGAAGACATATAATGTAGATTTACCATATCCAGCCGAAAACGATACGAACATTAATGTCCCAAACATACCAGAATCTGACAATCTTGCGTTTACTTTAAATGTTCTAACTGGTGTGGTGACAGGTGGGTCTACAGACCAAGATCCGCTATCTGATCCACAGGTAGAAGAGACTAACTCAACCGCAGGATCTGATGGCATCGACTATGATCTAAACACTGAAGCGCATCACAAAGCCGGTTCGTTCGCATTACAGCAAAAAATATATGCGAACGTTTCTCTTTATTACATTATCCCAGCGATAGTAGCTGGAATTGCAGTAACTGCAGGACTTGTATATTCTTTTTATGATTCTATTATAAGTTCTATCGTAGGAATTTTTCATAGTAAGCCAAACCTTGAGATTGAAAGTGTTCCGCAGCTTGAACTAAGTCACCAAGATGAAAAATCAGATGCTATTTCCATAGAGAAAGAAGATTTCATCTTGATTGGAGAAGACGGCTCTACTGCTTGAGAGTCAGTAATTACCAATGCTTGCTTAGTAGTACCATTATGATGTAACTGACCTCCATGTCACTTTATGACTCGTGGTTGTATAACCTGCTTGCATCATTGCAAACGTAGTTAAGTAATCCAAAAAAAAGATCAAAACTGGATCACTCAGCCAAAGTTTGTAATGATGTAGAGGCCCGACGCGCCGTCTTTGCAAAACTTAGGCGAAGCAATCAAGAAAAAAAAGACTACTGTCATTTCCGTATCTTTCTCTGTCTCCCGTACCCTTATTTGTCATTCCCTCGTCTCTTCTCTGTCATTCCCGCTTCACTTATCTGTCATTCCCGCTTTCCTTTTTTTGTCATTCCCGCGGAGGCGGGAATCTAGAAGGATAATATTCCTGGATCCCCTCTTTCGAGGGGATGACACTGTGGTCGTAACTGACATTCCCGCTTCTATTCTCTGTCATTCCCGCTTCCATTTTTGTCATTCCCGCGGAGGCGGGAATCCAGAAGGATAATATTACCTGGATCCCCGTTTTCACGGGGATGACACTTCGACTGGATCCCCGTTTTCACGGGGATGACACCGCCATTGTCATTCCCGTCTCCTTTTTTTGTCATTCCCGTCTCCTTTTTTTGTCATTCCCGCGGAGACGGGAATCTAGAAGAATTATATTTCCTGGATCCCCTCCTTCGAGGGGATGACAACTGTACTGGATCCCCGTTTTCACGGGGATGACACTTCGACTGGATCCCCGTTTTCACGGGGATGACACCGCCATTGTCATTCCCGCTTCCTTTTTTGTCATTCCCGCTTCACTTATCTGTCATTCCCGCTTCCCTTTTTTGTCATTCCCGCGGAGGCGGGAATCTAGAAGAACTATATTTCCTGGATCCCCTCTTTCGAGGGGATGACATTTTCCCTGGATCCCCGTTTTCACGGGGATGACATTTTCCCTGGATCCCCGTTTTCACGGGGATGACATTTTCCCTGGATCCCCTCTTTCGAGGGGATGACATCGTATCTGGGCAATAGTATTATTGGCATTTTCGTCCAAGAATACGTAAGTCTTGTAGTGTACAAGGCGATTCGAAGTCATGAAAATCACAAAGAAATCACAGGTTTTATAAGAAATATAAATAGATGCTTGAGGGAATGCTCGCAAGCATCTATAGATCAAGAGCGTTTAGAATATTTTCGAAGACTATATCATCTCTTTCGCTTGCATCAATCTCGCATATTCTCTCTGGGAAATTATTATTAATGAAATGATAGTTAGCTGCGATTTTTTTGTGGAATGTCAGGTCTTTTTTTTCAAATTTGTCAAGCTCTCCTCTTTTCTTAACTCTTTTTAAGCCATCTTGAGGCTCAAGTTTCAAGAAAATAGTTTTGTCCGGAAAGAAATTATCAAAAAGAACCCTGTGAAGGTAGTATATTTTTTTTATGTCATATTCATTTTCTGATTGATAGGCTGCCGTTGAATCAACAAATCTGTCGCAAATAACAATCTTGCCGTTCTGGAGTGCAGGTTTTATTACTTTCTCAATATGCTCGTTTCTCGCTGCGAGTATCAAAAGCAACTCTGTATTATTGAGAAGTTTATTTGTAAGAATCATATCCCTAAGCTTTTCTGCTATCTCAGTGCCTCCAATTTCTCTAGTCCAAATGGCATCGATCTCTTTAAAAAGGAAAAATTCGTATAATTTTTTGCTGAGTGTGGTTTTGCCGGACCCATCACCGCCCTCAAAAGTAATAAATTTATTCATAAGTTTTTCTGTAAAATTTCGATTCTGCGGCATACTCGCTTGAGGACATTTCTGCGATTCTCGACACTGCTCTTTTAAATTCTCTTTTATATTTAGAGCCATTGTAAAAATCTTCTATAGCACAAGGGAAGTAACATATTAGCAGTAATTTGTTAAAATAAATATTATCGATAAAATTTACGAATCTAATAGCAACATTAGGATCGTTTGGTAGAGGATCGCTTGCTTTTAGAATCACAAGTTTGAATCTTTTAGCTATTTCTAGGAAATCGTTATAAGCTAGGTCCCTTTCTGATATCTCACTTATGTCCGCAATTAAAATTTCTTCGCTCATTTTTTTAAAGTATACTTTTCTGCCTAATATCTCGATCTCTCCAGGTGCAAATATGTTTTTTTCTATGAAGCTTGCAACAACTTGCGCAAATTCTTCGTAATTTTTTTCGAAGATACATCTTTTTACACTAGAGTCTTTAGCATGTCTATAATCAAGTTTATTATCTAACTTATAACAAAGAAAATTAGTATCTATTAGTTCAATAAAAGGATAAAATAATTCTCGCTGGACACCGTTTTTGTATAAATCTTTAGGTGGGATATTTGTTGTAAAACAAATGAATACACCTGCTTGGTGAAGTATATTCGAAAATTTTTGTATTAGCATCGCATCAGAAATATCTCTTATTTCCAGTTCATCTATCAAAACAACATCATAATCATCTGCAATTTTTTCAAACAAGGTTTTCATCTGATCTCCCTGTGCAATGGAGGACAATTTGCGCGATTCTGAGTGAATATAATTGATAAATTCTTGGTAGTGATAGAGAATTTTTCGACACCCCAGCGTCTGCAAAAAACTGCTCATGATTACTGATTTACCGGTCCCAGGTGGACCGTATAAATATATTCCATCAAATCTTTGAGCTTGAATAACCTTTGCTACATAGTTTCGTGATATGTCTTTTTTGATTTTATCTAGAATATTTATCAATTTTATTTGCTTTGAGTCTGGTTTTATGTTTCTTGGAAAAAAATCAAGTAAAGTCATTATGGTATTGATGAATTTGGAATATGTTATAAAATCCCAGCTTGAAATGATCAAGCTAAATGACCAAATTCAATTATCAATATGAATTTGCAGCTAGACTACCCCTGTGCACGTAATACCAAATCCCATTTTTAAGTACTCGCTTCTAGCTCGTCGCTAAAGGCTTACACGAGAGTAGGCTTCGTGACTTGCTCCTAATATTATTTAATTCTAGAGATTTGGTATAATTTATATACGCATGCGTAAGGGAAGTTCTAAAATTCATATGTTAAGGTTTAATTCTTGGATTTTGTATTATTAGATAATTTGGTCTAATAATTCCTGTTTTTTGCTGCCAAGCTCAAGATATGTTGCAATCGCTAAAAAAACGCCTAAATCATAATTTTCGGAGCAAATATACATGAGCTCATTATATAGCTCAATATCAGTCAAGTTACTAAATTTTTTGATAATTAAGAATAAGTTAAAATCTTGCGCTTTCGCAAAACATGGTATCAGTATTTCTGTAATCAGCGAAAAACTTCTCTGAGCCGCTGCGATTTCGGCAAAAAATTCAGCTGCAGCCAAGTTCTTTGGGTTAACATCAAGAGCCTTGGAGCAATATGTTAAAGCCTCAGAATTTTTTAATTCGGCCATAGCTTCTTTGGCAGCTGCAAAATAAATCTCAGAAAATGCCAAAGCCGCTTCGCTTGTAATTGAGCATATATCTGTCTCAAAAATGAGCTTATCTATTGCTTTATAGTTAGAGTGTTTTGCGTGAATTTTGGCAAGTAAAATATTATTAGAGGAATCATTTGGAGCTATTGAATAATATTCAACCGCATATTCATGAGCTCTTTCTATATTGCCAAGCTTAAATTCCATCTCTGCTAATTTTTTAGATATTTGTTTCTTTACAATTGGATATTTTTGTATGTAACTATAAAGAGAAATTGGAATAGTGTCAGACGAGGCGAGGGTCAATACTAAATCTACATACTCTTTTTGATCTTCGGATAAGTATCTTTGATCAATTGATTTTAAGTGATCTATCGTATCTTTTTTATTATTAAAACTAAAGATTAAGCAGGATTCGATTAATTGATTAACTGCGCGAGATGCTCTAGATGATTGATAGTTTCTTCTAATCAAGTTAATTTTGAAAATTATTTTTGAAAGCAAATTAATAATAAAAAGTAATAAGGTGAGCGGTAAAACTAGCAGAAATACGAGAGTGCCAATATAAGTTTTTATACTATAATTAGAAATTTCAAGATTTACCGTCAAATTATAATCACTTACCTGATTGTATAAAAAGGCGAATATTATACTTATTAGTATAAATACAAAGATCCTCGTGAACAAAGATAAAAATAAGTTATTTTGGTTCATTTTACTTCCTCAGCATTCATAAAAACTTTACCCTTTAGGCTCGCATAGAATAGATCTCTTTCGAAACCCTCTTATGCTTGAGAATTGCTGTGTTCTTTGCGCAAGTATAGCAGGATCCTCATGTGTCACATAAGTACATTCCTGTCCTTTAGATCCGCATGCTCCTATCACTTCTTTACCGGAATAGAGTTTAGAAAGAGAACTAATGTTCTTATTGGCTCTGAAGCTAACATTTTCACTTTGGTTTTTAGTGTGTAATTTTTTGACAATATTGAGCAATGAAGAACTGATAATGTTTTTATAAAAACTTAGCTCATCATTTTTTCTGGATATTACAAGAACCGGTCTGAGTAAGTTTGAAAAAAATATCTTTCCCGGAAATATCTCAGTATCACTACTGATTAAGATCATTTCTATGTTAATTTTTAAGCTCAGTAATTCTTCCTTAAATCCGATTATATTAGCACAAGTATCTAAATCTGAAGCAATTTTTATTGCATCTTGATAAGAATTATTTAGTAAATGAAGTAATAATTCCTGAATATGCAGATTACATAAATCGTGAGTATCAGAAGATTGTCTAAAATTATCTTCACTTGTACTTGGAGTTATTGCCTCTCCTGAATCTGAGTTATCAATATTTTGTCCTAATTGATTAAGCAAATTCACGCTATCTTGAAGTTTAACATTTTGAGGATTTGAATGTTGACTCATCTTTTTTAAGTGATTACCATACAGGACGATACCCCCAAGAGATAAAAAGACTAGTATTATTCCAAAATATTTGTAGTTTTTCATTATTTTATTTTTTTACGGCCACTTATCTTTTAATTTACACAAATTATTACCTTAAGTTTTGCTGCACATTTATAAATTTACCAAGCTTTATTTCCACCTCGGAAGTCATGTATAGCTGCCCATCCTTTTCGATTCTTATGTCACCTTTACTTACTATTGTACTTTTTTTTGCGTCATACCTAGCGTTTGGGGCTATCACTACTTCTTTATTATCGTTACTAACTATTTTGAGTAGAGTAGGAAATTCAGCATAAGCAAGCTCTGTCTTTTGACCGTGAGCAATCATATTAAAGATAATTTTCTTAGTTAGTATGCAATAATTTTCAAAGAGTATTTTGACATTTCCCTCGTATATCATTTGTTTGCCAGGTTTATTCATGATTAACTTGTCAGAAAGAATGATTACAGGGCGCGTAAATCCATGTGCGTCAAAAAAACAAAACAGGCTAATTAATAAAAAATATACTCTTAACATTGCCTTTCAAAATAATAATTTCTGTTTTAGTCGCCTCAAATGTATCGGATTCGGTGATCAGCTTATCGCTGCTAATTTTGATTGAGCTTGAAGATTTAATTTCTCTATTTTCAAGATCTGCTTCGACATTTTTTGCGCTAAAATCATAATCAATATATTTTCCATTTACTTGATTTGCAAGAAATAGTGTTTTGGAGAGATTATTATAATGACCTGAGTCTGAATGGAGAATCAAAGAATTTTGCCCGAGATTCACTTCCGCTGAAACATCATACATATGATAATTTTGTTCTTGCGTTTTTACGCCCTTTTTTGCTTTGATACTGAAGGGTTTACTATTATTGCCTTTACTCTCAAATTTTAGATTTTCAATCTCGATTTCATTATCGATTTCATTATTTTGCTGACCCTGAGTATTTATGTCGCTTGGATTTGCTACTAGGATAGATTTTAAAGTTGATAAGTCCAATGAATTTGTTTCATTTATTCGAGAAAATGATTTTTGAGCAAATGTCAACAAGACGCAAAAAATAATGAAACGCATAAATAGAAAGCCTAAAGGTGTCTAATTATCTTCAGACAAACTCTTTACAAGATCAACTATTTTTTTGCGAACATTAGGGTCTTTGATTTCAGCGAAAGATTTAACAAGAGATAATACCTCTTTATCACTTGAGTTTCGATTCGCATCAAATGGCTCTCTTTTGTCACGTGCGAAAATATGATCTAGGAAATCATTTTCTTCTTGTGATTCGTATTTATTTTCGGTTTCTGGCTTTAGTCCTTTAAAAAAGAATGACACAGGAACCATCAAAAGCTCTGCAAATGCATACAGTCTTCCACTTGAAATTCTGTTTGTGGCTTTTTCATATTTCTGAACTTGCTGCACGCTGACTCTCACAGCCTCACTAAGATCACTTTGACTCATTCCGAGCATCATCCTGCGGGATCTGAGTCTATAGCCCACATGTCTATCTATATCATCAACTTTACTTATTGGACCTTTCTTTGTTGTAGAGGTGCGTTTTTTAGCAACATCAGAACCATAAGTTTCTGATGTCGGGCGTGAAGAAGAATCATCGATATAATTTGAATGCATATTTCTAAAGTTTTAGTATGGACTATTGTTGAAAAGAGGTTAATATATTTGACTTTATCAGACAAGTAAAGAATAAATTGTATGAGCTAAGCTTAATAATTTCTCACGAGTGAGGGTTTTGAGACATTAATTTAACCATGAGTATTTTATAAAAAATTTCTCTATTTTTTTCTCTAATTTTTGTTTGCTTTATTTATATATATTAGTGATATTAGCGCAAAAAATGTAACAAGTGCAAAATATCCATGTATAATGTAATCGCCCCAAATTGAGTAGAAAGTAGAATTAATGATTTTTTTTGGCAGTAATCCATCAAGATTTATGACATCGTCAAGATCTGTTTTTGCGATAATGCGCCCTACTGGATCTATGATTCCTGATATGCCATTGTTACCAACCCTTAAAAGTGGTAATCCAGATTCGACTGCTCTTAACCTTGTCATGTAAAAATGCTGATAAGGTCCGGAACTATTTCCATACCATGCGTCATTTGTGACATTAATTATTACATCTGCGTTCTGATTATTTGTTAGAACCTCAGAAGGGAATATTGCTTCGTAGCAGATTATTGGTTTTATTTTTAGAGAAAGTTCTTTTAACTCTACTATTGCTTTTGGAGATCCAGGGGAATACGGTATAATCCCGGGGGCTAGTTGCTTTAAAGGAATATATTTAGCAAAAGGAATATATTCGCCAAACGGCACAAGGTGCGATTTGTGATAATCAAACGAAATAGAACCTTCTTTATTAATCGCGTAAATTGAAGCAAATCTCTTGTTTTCATGAGGGTGATCTTGATGATATACGCCGCCCGTTATTAGGATTGTATTTGCTGATATTATGAAGGACTCAAGAAAATTATAAACATAAAAGTTCGTAGGAGGCTCTATCACGGCAGATTCAGGCCAAATAACAATGTCTGGTTTAAAGTCTGATATGTCAAGAAGTGATAGGTCGCGAATTTTTTCAAGGTTGCTCCAAAATAACCCATGGGACCATTTATTAGTTTGTGGGATACTAGGCTGCACAATTCTTATTTTTACATTTGTATAATTAGTTGGATTTATCGATAATCTTTCTAAGCCTTTTGCTATTATTACAGACCAGATCACTAATGAAATAACAATGTTAGTAATAAAACTACTATAGCTTTTTGCAAAGCAATAGTAAAAACTTGCAAATGAGAAAACGACAATATAACCAATTCCATAAACCCCAATAAAGCTTGCAGTTTGTATAACGACATCTGAAAAAGCGAAACTATATCCTATCAAGTTCCATGGAAAGCCCGAATATAGGTAACTTCTAAGAAATTCAAAAATTATCCATAAAGATGAAAAAATATTGATATAATTGGGCGATGCTGAAAAGAAATATCCACACATCGCAAAAAAGCCAAAAAACTGAGCTAGAAATAGAGGAATACCTAATAAAGCAAATGGTATAGCCCACCAGAACTCCTCTATATAAACAGAAACTGCTATACTGGTCCAGTGCAGACTTCCCAAAAAAAAACCAAACCCAAATATATAGCCCCTAAAAAAAGCTTCTTTAAAAGAACCAGAATTCTTAATTAGAAGTGCAACTATTCCTATTGATATTAGCGCAGGAATAAAAAACAACGGCGCGAAACTCAGCACCAGTACGAGTCCAAGAATAAACGAAGATAGTTTTGGGCTTCGCTCAATATTATTCGCAAGAAAATCTACTAACTTAATCATTCCTATCTTATTAAATTCGTTTACAAAATATAGGACATGTTATAAAAGATACAAGTGTTTTTCTAAAAATAAGGTACTGATAATTATGACTGAAAATAATAAAACAATCCTCAAGGGAAAAAGGGGCTTAATAATTGGTGTTGCTAATAAAATGTCTCTTGCATATTCGATTGCAAGCTTTGCAACCATGCACGGCGCAGAGCTAAGTTTTACATATATGAACGATATTTTAGAAAAAAGGGTAAGGCCAATTGCGGAAGAGCTTGGATCTGAGCATATATATGAGTGCAATGCAGTTGACGATGTTTCTATAAAAAAAGCTTTTACAAGCATAGAAAAAGACTTTGGACAGCTAGATTTTATTGTCCATTCAGTTGCATTTTCCGATCGAAATGAACTCAAAGGAAGATTTCTTGATACTTCTCTAGAGAATTTTACGAATACTATGCATGTTTCTTGTTATTCACTAGTAAATATAGTTAGGCACGCAGAGCATTTGCTTACGAATAATTCTAGTATTTTGACGCTCACATATTACGGATCTCAAAAAGTGATATCTAACTATAATGTTATGGGGGTTGCTAAAGCCGCACTTGAAGCTAGCGTGAGATATCTTGCAGCGGACTTAGGTGAAAAGGGAATAAGAGTGAATGCTCTTTCAGCAGGACCTGTTAAGACCTTAGCTGCAAGTGGAATAGGAGACTTTAACTCTATGCTTCACTTGCACAAATCAGCAGCGCCATTAAAACGCAATACAAGCCAGGAAGATGTTGCAGGGGCGGGTGTTTATCTTCTGAGTGATCTATCTTCTGGTGTTACAGGCGAAGTACATTACGTTGATTGTGGATATAATATTATGGGTATGAATTATAGTATCAAGGAAGATGAGAAATAATATAAACTCCAAGCACCTCGTTCATCAAACCCATAGTAGGTTTCATTACCTGCGCTTAGTATTATTTAATCCTCAAGATTTGGTATAGTCTTTTATGTTGAATTAGCTACGTTGTTGACTCGTCGCTCACCTAATACTCATAGGCTTCTCTCCTCGCGCCTAGTATCTAATCCAACCTAAAAGACTATATAAGTTATATATACGTTTTTTGATGAGGTCTGTTACTAAAACTATCGTTATTAAAATACACAATTTAATGATATATTTACATCATCACAATTATAATTATGAATTCTTTACGCGCAGTTAATTTTCTTTAAGTGAATGACGTGATATTATAGTTATATCAAGTGAAGATGTTAGTTTTTATGAGTAAAGTGCAAGAAGTAACACTATCAGGAATGGTAACGCTAGCAAGTCTCAGAACAGAACCGACACTCACCTTTCTTGATGAAGTTTTTGGCACGTTCTTTGGGAGGGGCTACAACGCCTTTGAGAGTAACAGAGCTGGTAACTATGTACGTCTTCTTAAGATAGCTGAGAACATTAATGACCAAACTGCTTCTAGTGAGTATTTGAGTAAGTTAAAATTAAGCGATATAGAGAAGCGGCAATTATTATATGTTGCAGTGTTTAACGACTTAAGTAACGCAATCAAAGTGATTAGCGCTAATAAGGATTTTGATATAGAATTAAGAACTCAGTCCCATAAGACGCCTCTTCATTATGCAGCACAAAAAGGAAACAAAGATGCAATAAAAGCTTTGACTCAGGCCGGCGCCGATGTAAATGCACAAGATAATGACCGAAAAAACCCTCTTCACTATGCAGCTATGAGCGGCAATAAAGACGTATTGCTGGCTTTATTAAACAGTATGTCAAAAGAAAGCAAGGAAAAAGCTCTTAATAGCAGTGACAGCAAAAATCTAACACCACTTCATTATGCAGTTATAAACAGTGACACAAACGCGATAGCAGCTTTGATTGACGCCGGCGCCGATGTAAATGCTAAGGATTCTCAGAAAATAACACCTCTTCACTATGCAGCTCAAAGTGGAAACAAAGAGGCAATCAAATTTGTACTTGAACAATTTCAAGATCAGAAGGAAGCTGTTAATGCCAAGAGTAAAGAAGATTTGACCCCGCTTCATTATGTAGCACAAAAAGGAAACAAAGAGGCAATAAAAGCTTTGATTGACGCAGGCGCTGATGTAAATGCAAAAGACAAATATGGAAGAAGTCCGTTATATTACGCATCTCCTAGAAGTGATAAAGATGCTATTGCAGTAAGGCAGCTATTATACGAGAACGGTGCTCATGCCTATAGTGCTTTAGGAGTAGGCATAGCTCAAGATGTTAAGACATTAGCACTTAGAGCCAGAAGAGGTGCTTCGCTTGCCATGAAGTCTGTTGCAAAGGCTTTTAGCGCACATAAGTCTAGTAATGCCCGTGGTGGTGGTATTACTCTCTAAAGTCAGATAGTTCGTGGTAAATTGCTAATATCTTGCACTAATACCAAATTCCTCTCATGATATATAGGAATCTACACAGAGTCTAGATTTGATGGTACAAATATATGGTGGAGACGAAGGGAATTGAACCCCCGACCCTCTGCGTGCAAAGCAGATGCTCTACCCCTGAGCTACGTCCCCGATGTTAGTTTCATCTTAACTTTTGAAAGCTTTGTATGTAGTATTTTGGTAAAATATGTCATTTTTGAGAGATTTATAATTTCTTTTTTTGGATATGTCAAATATAAAATCACTCCTGCATACGTGCAAACTTATAAAAGTGCTTCCTATTATCAAGTGGAACCTAAGGCTTGAGTTTCCACCCAGAGTCGATAGTCACTATATTCAAATAAGTGCTTATGATTGCTATTACAGATAGATAAATAAAGCCTGCTAATATATTTCCATCTGCAATATCAATAAAGCAAAATCTAAATCCATCTATAATATAGAAGAAAGGATTTACAATATTGATCCATTTAATCCATGTCGGAAGTGAGTCAACAGAATAAAATGTTCCAGATAAAAATGATAAAGGAGTAATTACATAGCTTGTAATAGCCGAATTTTGGTCAAAACTATCAGTTATAAGGGCAGAAAAAGTTCCAAGATTTCCTAGCAAAATACATGATACTAGAGTGTATAAAATAAGTAGCAACGGATGACAAAGGCTCATATCAACAATAAAAAACAGGCAGACAGCGAGTAATATACCGACAATAATGCCCCTTGCGATTGATCCTACAAGTAATGCAATAACAAGTTCAGCGCCATCTAGCGGAGGCATCAAAATATCAGTGACGTAACCTAGAATCCTTGCCATAATAAGCGATGAAGACGAATTGGAAAAGCTATTTTGAATTATAGTCATGGAGATGAGTCCATAAGCAATAAATTCAAGATATGGTATGCCATGTATCTCTTTATTTGTCTCGCCAAGTGCAAGTATGAAGATAGACATAAATATAAGTGCAGATATCACTGGCGCTAATATAGTTTGATTATAAACCCTTATAAATCTTCTTATTTCTCTGATAGAGAGAATATATGTGCCGTAGTAATTAAATAATGACATAAGATTGTGTAAATTATTGAGTTATTCTAAGTTCCTGCTCAGGTTAATCTGAGATTGTTATTAAATCATGCTGACTAAAGCGACGACGGTTACTAGTTTTATGCTGGAAGGTCTAATCTTGATTTCCTTAAGTATAGCATTTTTTTATTAAGTTAATATGTAATAATCATATGTAATTTGCAAGAAAATAAGCGATATATAAGTTCTTATCATTTGAGATAAAATTCAGGCAACTAGAATCTTTGCAGTTTTGAGATCTAGTTTAGATCTTTAGATAGGACAATCTGCTTACATGTGCAGTTTAAATTCCCATGATAGCTTTATTTTGCAATGTGAATAATTTACTAACTCCTTTTTTTGTAAGATCAAGCATCATAATAAATTCGTCGTTTTTAAATGGAGCTTTTTCTGCAGATACCTGCACTTCTATCAACCCTCCATCTGCGCAAAACACAAAGTTAGCGTCAGCACGACAAGAACTATCTTCTTTATAATCTAAATCGAGCATAATCTCATTTTCAACTATACCGCATGATATAGCTGCAACTTGATGCTTTATCGGGTTTACGCGTAGCATCCTATCACTCATGAGTTTAGAAATTGCAAGATGAAGTGCAACATAACCACCAGTAATTGACGCAGCCCTTGTGCCCCCATCTGCATTAATCACATCGCAATCTATAATAATCTGTCTTTCTCCGAGCTTTGTAAGATCTAGTGATGCTCTTAACGACCTGCCAATGAGCCTTTGTATTTCTTGAGTACGCCCTGATTGCTTCCCTTGCACGGACTCCCTTTTTACTCTCTGCAAAGATGATTTTGGGATCATTGAATATTCGGCCGTAAGCCACCCATGACCCTGTCCTTTTAAAAAGGGTGGTACAAAATTTTCAATAGTTGCGCTACAGATTACATGCGTATTGCCCTGCTTTATTGTGCAGGAACCTTCTGCATTAATTAAAGTATCTGTTTCGATACTTATATTTCTTAATTCATTATACTGTCTTTTATTTGCTCGATTCATTCTATTATTTTTTAGTTAATTAAATTTAGTTGGTTTTTCAGCTAATTTCTTTTTTTTGCTACTTGAAATTTTGCATTATTATATACATATTAGATTATGTAAATTTAAAACTTCTAGATTTGTGATTATGACTGAAATTCAAGAAAACCAACATGAAACCACTAGCAGTAAAACACATGAACAACTCGAGCATCAAATTGAGGAACTGAACGATAAGTTACTCAGGAGTATGGCAGAATCTGAGAATGTTCGTAAAAGATACGAAAAGCAAATCGACGATGCAAAGAGTTACTCCATTTCTAGTCTTGCCAAAGACCTAATTGGGGTAATTGATAATTTGCAGAGGGCTTTGAATTTTAAGCCAACCCAAATCTCTGAAGAACTAAAAACAGTTCTAGATGGAGTCGAGCTAACAGAAAAGGAGCTAAAGTCAGTATTAGACAAACATGGAATTAATACAATTTCTCCAAAAAAAGGAGAAAAATTCGACTATAATCTTCATTTTGCCATTTCTCAGGTAGAGGATGACTCTGTTGTGCCAGATACAATAGTAGATTTGATGCAAGTTGGATACAAAATAAAAGATCGATTACTTCGACCTGCGGCCGTTTCTGTTGCAAAATTAAAAGATTGATATAGCATAATGGTTTGATATTTATTTTAAACCATCATGCCAGATTTTTGCCGCTATTTGCTTTCTAGGATAGTATATTCTCACTCCAAGGAGATATTATATTTTTTATTTACTTTCATGCTAACAGTTCATTCATCTAAGGCATATGAGTATATAGAAGAAATTTACACGGAAGGGATAGGTAATAATCCATTTGAGGCAAAAGTAAAAGCAATTGATGAAGCAATGCATAGAGCGCTTGTTTTAGCCTCAGACAAACTCCTAGTTGCTGATAAGAACTTATATCAAGTGCCAATAGAAGAGCTTAAAAATATATTTTCTATATCTAGTATCAAGGGAGAAGAGTCGAGGGCCTATCTTTCAGGCGCGAGCTACAAAGCTATAATGAGTTTTAAATATCAACAATCTCTCATTAATAACTTAATAAATAAATACGCGTCTGATTCTACGAAAGATCAATTTCTTGAAGCGATAATAATACCTTTATTCAAAATTAATCGCATATATATTTTAAACAAAGATACTAAGGGCTGGATAAATGCGTGGACGTCGGCAAGTCAAAAGTTACTAGATTACAAATTACTAACTTTAGATAGAGATTTTTACAAAGAGCAAAATATTAACGCCTCAGATATTCTAAGTTTAAGCTATAACGAATTAATCGCTAAAGTTCCTAACAAACTTGCTAAGAAGATTATCATTCCGATAGCAGAATTCTTTACGGACAAAACAACCGGAAATTCTATTATCAAGATTAAGTATATTATTATGTCCTATTCTGGAGAGGAGGAACAAAGCCATACTTTCCAAATCTCTGATGAAAAAAATGGACTAACTAAAACTTTAAATGGAATCGTAGACAAGTTTACCGAGGATTTTGGCGTGCTGAGGCCAAAGGTCGATAATCAAAGTAGTCATGCAGAAACTTACGTTTCAGAGGTGTTAAAAGACAGGCAAACTGAACCCGAAAAATATATTACTTTTTATTTACAATCTAGCTTTGAGGACGAGATCAAAAAAATTCAAGCTAAACTCCATAAAATCAATGAGATCAAAAAATTTGATATTTCATTGTTTCATGAAGTTGGATACAGAGTTAGAATTTATACGAACCTAGATCTATATCAACTATCTGAAAAATTTTACTATAATGGCCTTAGTTACTATTATAACAAAGATAAAAAACTGGTGATTATTAATGTTGTACAATAGCAGGCAGGGCATTAATCATAACCTAAAATATATAGTTATTTTTTCTGCGTTCGTATTTATATATATCTGGCATTTATCCCCAAGTATCATTTATACTTTTCTAACTTGTTTAACTATCTCATATATTTTACAGCCTTTTGTTAGATCTCTTGCGAACTTGCTAAAAATAAGCCATGAGTTTGCATCTACTATTGTGTTCGGAATTTTTATCACATGCTTGACTAGCCTACTTATTATTTTTATACCAATTCTTGTTTATCAGCTAGAATCGTTGCTTTTAAAGATGCCTTCATTCAAAACTAGTATAGAGACAATAGCCCTACCTTTTGTAATTGATACGCTAAGACAATATTTTGGAGAAAGGATCTCGAATAATTTCGTAGAGATGCTTGATTTTTATATCACCCAAACTGAATTAATCATAGCAGGGGCAATACCTGATATTATTCATTACATAGCCTCGAGTTTTGGTATTTTGATTATTTTCTTTTTACTTCCAATTACTACCTTTTTTTTCCTAAAAGATTGGAAAAAAATAGTATCAAATTCTCAGGTTATTCTTGAGCAGATTGGCGTACCTGACGTAGATGAATTGTTTTTAGAGATCAATCATCTTATAACGGCATTCATAAAAGCTATTGTCACGGTAAGTGTGATTTTATTTGTGCTCTATTCAATGGCGTTAAAGTTAGTCGGGTTTGAATTTGCTATAATGTTTGGTTTTTTATTTGGACTTGCAAATTTTATACCATTAATCGGACCTATAGTAGTACTTACTATATGTATGATGGTTAGTTTGCTCAATAATGGAATAGATAGTCAGCAACTCTGGATCGTCTTAATTTATATAACAATTTCTAATTTAGATGATTCATTTATCACTCCAAAAATTTATAGCGACAAGCTCGATTTTCATCCACTAGTTACTATTTTTTCCATATTATCATGTGGTAATCTTCTTGGGCTTCCTGGCTTGTTTTTAGCGGTTCCTATAACAGGAATTATTAAGATTATTTTGAGGAGAATCTTGATTTTTTCATAAGATTATACCAAATCTTAAGCATTCAAACTTATCATGTGAATTTTAGGATGAGCCTGCTTCAGGCTATATAATACCAAATCCCATTTTTAAGTACTTTCTTCTAGCTCGTCGCTCACCTAGCATGTAGTAGGCTTCGCTCCTCGCTCCTAGTATTATTTAATCTGGGATTTGGTATAAGTACCCACCTATAGGTGAGTCTGGATGCAATGCATATTGATCAAGCTAATTGAGCAATTGGCTTGATCTGTGAAAAATGGGATTTGGCGAATAGACTTCTAGAAACACAACTAGCATACTTGAAGTTCTAAAAAAAATAAATATAATGCGTCTTACAATAATTACTTTGGGATTAAATGACATATATAGCCGACAAAATCACAAAAGTCCTAATAAATCTTAGAGATGAATATGACATTGAGGATATTATTCATAGTATCAGACTTTTCAGCGATGCAATATCTCAAACTAAGATTTTTAATATAATCATTAACACTCCCGGTATTTCTCTAAATAAAAAGATTGACATTATTACAAAAATATCTCAATTAGATAAAAGAAAATCTGCAAATATAGTACTGAATTTGATGGTTATTTTGCTCAAGATGAAAAAATTATATTTAGCGGAAGAGATTTTAAAGAGAATAAAGAGTCATATTTTAAAGAGTAAGGGCTTTACAGATACTTGGGTAGCTTTTGCATCTGCTCCAACTCAAGAGCAAATTAAACTCGTTGAATCTATTTTGGTTCAAAAATACGACTTAAAACCGAAGATTAATGTGAAAGTTCATGCGCCTGTGGTTGCGGGTTTTTTAGCTTTTTTTGATGGTAAGATGCTCGATGCGTCATTGCATAATAGCTTCGATAGACTTGCTAAGCTTCATGTTTAATGACAAATCTAAGAATTTATTAATACTAGAAGCAAGTCAGGAATGCTAATTTCGCGTTGGCGAAAGTAGAGCTAGGATGAACTTTCAAAAATGGATTTTGCTATAAGATACATAAATTCATTTATAGTCTTTTAGGTTGGATTAGATACTAGGCGCGAGGAGAGAAGCCTATGAGTATTAGGTGAGCGACGAGTCAACAACGTAGCTAATTCAACATAAAAGACTATAGCGTATAAACAATAGTGAAGCACTACTGTAAATCTATTTTTTTATTGGAGATATAATGAAATTTAATATACAAGAAATATCGCAGATCATAGAACGCGAAATAAAAGACCTAGATTTTAAGGCAAATCTCTCTGAAGTAGGAGAGGTAGTAAACGTCCAAGATGGTACCGCTAGAATTTTTGGTCTTGAGAACGTGCAAGTTGGAGAAATCGTAGAATTTAGCTCAGGCGCAAAGGGTTTGGTCTTGAACCTTGAGCCTGATGTGGTTGGTATTGTAATCATGGACGATGACTCTAAAATTAACCAAGGAGACGTAGTCAAAAGAAGTGGCAAAATACTTGAAGTAGGAGTTGGCAAAGAATTACTTGGAAGAGTAGTAGATGCTCTTGGAAATCCAATTGATGGAAAAGGGGCGATAAAGACAAAAATCAAATCCAAAGTGGAAGTCAAAGCCCCAGGTATTATAGATCGTAAAACTGTACATGAGCCTGTTCAAACAGGAATAAAAGCTATTGATGCATTGATACCAATAGGGAGAGGCCAAAGAGAGTTGATAATAGGCGATAGACAAACAGGAAGGACCTCAATTGCGATTGATACTATTATTAATCAAAAATCATCTCATCAAAAAAGTAGCGCAAGTGAAAGCGACAAAATTTATTGTATTTACGTTGCTATAGGTCAGAAGCAATCAACTATAGCAAGAATTGTAAAGCAACTTGAAGAGGCAGGCGCTCTAGACTATACGATAGTAGTAACATCCTCAGTATCAGATCCTGCTCCATTGCAATTTATTGCACCATATGTTGGCTGTGCAATTGGAGAATATTTTAGAGATAATGGAATGCATGCTCTTGTAATATACGACGACTTATCAAAGCATGCTGTAGCATATAGGCAGATGTCTTTACTACTGGGAAGATCTCCTGGAAGGGAAGCTTATCCTGGTGATGTGTTTTATATACATTCTAGGTTGCTTGAACGCGCGGCCAAAATGTCTGATGAAAAGGGCGGGGGATCACTTACTGCATTACCAATAATCGAAACACAAGCAGGTGATGTATCGTCATACATACCGACCAACGTGATCTCGATTACTGATGGCCAAATTTTCCTTGAAAGCGAGTTATTTTACAAGGGTATAAGACCTGCGGTAAA
This sequence comes from Rickettsiaceae bacterium, assembly GCA_033763595.1. GTDB lineage: Bacteria > Pseudomonadota > Alphaproteobacteria > Rickettsiales > Rickettsiaceae > JANRKH01. Next base: position 7,627 of record JANRKH010000063.1, on the reverse strand, counting down.
TATAGGCCTTTCTGTAAGTAGAGTTGGCTCTGCTGCTCAAATTAGAGCAATGAAACAAGTGTCAGGGTCAATGAAGCTAGAATTAGCTCAATTTAGAGAAATGGAGGCATTTTCGCAATTTGGTTCAGATCTAGATGAATCTACAAAAAAACTTCTTACAAGAGGCTCAAGACTTGTTGAACTACTAAAACAACCTCAAGGCTCCCCTTATCTTGTTACAGATCAAGTAATCACGATATTTGCAGGCGTAAAAGGATATTTAGATAAAATTGAAACATCGCAAGTAAAGGAATTTGAAACATCTCTTCTAAATTCTATCAAAGCGTCGCACCAAAAATTGTATAAAACAATAGAAGAGGAAAAAAAGATTAGCGACTTAACTGAAAAATCTCTACACGAAATCTTAGAAGAGCATCTAACTAAATTTCAAATTAAATCAGAAAATATTTAATGTCAGGACTCAAAGCTCTTAGAAATAGGTTAAGAAGCGTTAAATCAACGCAAAAAATTACAAAAGCAATGAGAATGGTTGCGGCTTCGAAGTTAAACAAGTCCAAAAACTTTGCAGCTCTTGCAGATAGTTATAAGCAAAAAATTATCTCGCTGTTAAGCTCAGCTCAAGAAGTAAGTAGCGATGAATTGCTAAAAACCATACCCTCAGCTATTTTTTCAGAAAAGACCGAGTTTAGCAATACTATTTTAATTGTTTTTGGATCAGATAGGGGTTTATGCGGAGCGTATAATAGCAATATATTTAAAAAAGTAAAAGAAGACCTAAGTAAATACAGAAACCCAAAAATAATTGCTATCGGCAAGAAAATAGCGACAATCTTATCGAAGATTACAAAGATAGAATCAACTATTCCGAGCGCTGAGGGGCATGATATTATATCCAAAAAAGTCCTGGATATAATAGAAAATGAAACTACCAAAGAACCAGCAACTCAAGTTCTAGTATATTTTACCAAATTTAAAAACGCATTAGTGCAAATGCCAGCATCTAATAGGCTTATACCACTTGATTTGTCATCCATACCCAAAGATCAAAACAGACTAAACACAGAGTTCGACGGCAAAAATTTACTTGACACTCTTTCAAAAATCTACATTAAATCAAATATTATTGCATCCTTACTTGAAAGTAAGGCGAGCCAGGAGGCTGCGAGTATGACTGCGATGGACGGGGCAACTCGAAATGCTGGTGAAATGATCAAAAGATTGACACTTCAGCTCAATAGGACAAGACAAGCTGTAATTACGAACGAGCTCATTGAAGTGATTGCAGGATCAAAAGCTACATAATTTATAGCCCGGATCCCCGTTTTCTACGTGAGATCAATGTGATCGTAATTGTCATTCCCGCATCCTTCTCTTTCATTCCCGCTACCACTTTTGTCATTCCCGCGTCTCTTCTCTGTCATTCCCGCGGAGGCGGGAATCTAGAAGGATAATATTCCCTGGATCCCCTCCTTCGAGGGGATGACATGTTTCCTGGATCCCCGTTTTCACCATAACTGTCCGAAGTTGAAATGGCAGGAAATAAGAGATATTGTTCTTCTTTTTTTAGGAGAGCTATATGGAAATAAAATTTTCTGATTTGGTAAGTAAGATACCAAATAAATTATTTGAAGAAGTTGTGTCTGAATATAAAGTTGATCGTCCGAATCATAAGCTGACCGGTCAGTCATTATTTCAGATTTTACTATATAATATTTGTGAAGAGGATAAGATCAGCCTAAGGAGTATAGAAGAAAGTTTTGAGAGGCACCAGTTTACTTTATATCATAAAGGTAAGGCGATAAAGGCAAGTAAAAGCGGAATATCCGATCGGCTTAAAGCGATTGATTATAAGTATTATGAAGCTATTTTTACTAAGTTACGAGGAATTTTTGCTAAAGAGCTTCCGGAGTCTGAAGGTAAGAATGTGAAGCTATTTGATTCGACTTTAGTGACTTTATCTAGCAAATTATTAAAATGTGGATTTAAAGCTTCAGGAGGCACTAAGAATCAGATAAAGTTTAGTGTAGGATTCGATGGGTTACCACATAGTGTTCGTATTGGTGCCGATTGTAGTGATAATGCTGAGGATGTTGCGCTAAAAGCAGCTATCACAAGGAAGCGTCATTATCTAAGGAAGATATAGTAGTTTTTGATAGAGGAATTAGTGCTCGTAAAACATTTCAAGAGTTTAACCAAAGCGGGATAGAGTTTGTTACTCGTTTGAATGATAAAGCAAATTATAGAGTAATAAAAAATAACAATAAGGAAGGATTTAATAATATAGAATTGGAATTATTGGAAGATTGTATTGTACAGCTCCGTAGTCGAGATATACACTGGATTAAAGAGGAGTTTAGGTTAATAAAGACAAGGAATAAATTAACTGGTAAGCAATTAATATTTTTAACAAATTTAGCTAATTTATCCGCAATAGAAGTGACTGAGATTTACAAAATGAGATGGGATATTGAAGTGTTTTTTAAGTTTATTAAGCAGTATTTAAACACCAAGCATTTTTTGTCTAGAGATATAAATGGTATTAAGGTCGTATTTTACATGATATTAATTGCCGCCTTGCTAATTTTAACTTTTAAAAAGCTGAATAACATTGAAAGTTTTAAACTTGCCAAAAAGAAGTTTGTTGAACAATTGAGGAGAGCTATTACTTATGACATCATACTTTTATATCGACATAACCCTTCCGAGTTTAAATCCTCTTTTCTCTTTTGATTTAACTTCGGAGAGTTATGCGTTTTCACGGGGATGACACCGCCATTGTCACTCCCGCACCCTATTTTGTCATTCCCGCGGAGGCGGGAATCTAGAAGGATTATATTTGCTGGATCCCCTCCTTCGAGGGGATGACATGCAAAACTCACGGGGATGACACTTTGACTGGATCCCAGTTTTAAGGTATTTATGTACCACGCCTACGTCTTCTCAAGTAAAACGAAGGGATTCAGGCATCAGACCCATTTTCGACCGTAAGATTACAATCGTAAATCATCTAAGGGGTCATACGCATCAGCTCCCTTGCCCGTAAGGTCATGACCACTAAAATGCATCCAATCCTGAACAGCATTCATGCCATTTCCGAGAAAAAGGAACGTATTTGCAAGTGTATCATAGAGAGTAACAACATCATGAGAGCCAGGTGCAGCAATATACTTACTTACTTCATAAAAATTATCTAATGCTTTACTTGTATTCATTAAAGGTTTTTCAAGATCTCCTGGCTTAATGCGCGCTCCAAAAAGACTGAAAACCGAATGAACAACAGCTTGTAAAAGTTCAAACTTGAACAGTTTTAAAACATCGTTGTAAAAATCTACGGACACATCGCGAGCCCTAGCGTTAATGTATCCCTTAGCATTTTTAGGAACAAGCATTAAATAAAGCTCATCAGAGGGTATTTCATATGATTTTGGCATAATATACTCGGTATTATTGGTTAAAAAATTTATATCTAATTAGTATTATTTGTTTCAATTAAAATAAGCTAATTTTTTAATTTTTGAGCTTGTGTTTCACGCTCTAATGCCACTATATATCAAAAAAATACTGAATGCAACAAGGAAATTTTGACAAAATAGTAAAATTGTAGCATATTAGGATTAGTAAATTTTTAATAAAATATGTGTTATGAACGTTAAAATTGAAAATGCACTATCCGCACAAGCAAGGGCAGGACTTGCGAGTGCATCTAAGGATTTGAGAACTTCGGCTATAATGTTCGCAAGAAATAGCAAATTTGCAAGTGCATCAGAAAATATATTTGCAAATCTTGAGTCTTTTAAAAACATTCAGAGCATGAAATCCAATGAATCTATAGTGAGCAGTCTCTCAAGAGTTGGGGCTGCACTTACTACAAGAATAGGTATACTTGAGCAAATGAAAAATGAATTGGATATACTAATAGACTTATCTAACAGAGCGGCATCAACCATGCCCTCTAGCTTCCGGGAATCTTGTAAATCAACTTTTAATATTAGCCTTGAGAGGTTTAAGAATATACCAAAAACTGCTGAATATGGTGGCATTAAGCTTCTTGATGGTTCTTTTGGCACGGGCAAAAAAATCGAAATAACAGGCCCAACTCGTAATTCCAAAGTTTCTACAACAGGAGCCCTAACTACAATAACGGATAATTTTGAGCATAGTAGAGGCCGGATCGATATTAATAGTAATGCTATACACGGAGATACAATTACCATAGGCCCAAGCACTGATCCTATAATATTTACATTTGTATCGAACAATCCTGATATTAGTAAGAATCAAATTTTAATAGGGACCAACAGAGAAGACACGGCTTTAAACACAGCTATAGCTTTATCTAATTCAGATCATATCAGCCCAAAAAGATTTGAGTTTACATGGAGAGGCGATCATAGGGTAGATTTTACAAATTTGTCTATGAATTCTGCTCAACTAACTTCATTCGATATAAGCTCATCAAGTCAGACAAGCGGTAGAGTTCAAATGAGCTTCGTGAGTAGACCAACCGGAGGAGTGGACACTGAGCGCGCAATCAAAGAGGGGATAACAGGGCAACTTGGTAACATATCTCTTGTAAATAGCGAAGCTGGAACTGCCAAAAGAGCAATATGGGTGCAATATTTAAATGCTCTTGATATTGGAGGAACCGCTTCAGCTGCTCATGCTACAGATGTTCTTAGCAAATTCAGTTTTACAATAGGAACGGAAAGATATAATGGATATTTATTCAATCAAAATGCAGGAACTTCAAATGGCAGGGATAATAGACTTTATTGTATAAAAGAATCGAATGATGTGTCAGGCAAAATTGTTAAGGGCAATGTTTTTGCCTTTAATCTTCAGGCTTTTCAAGATTTTAGAACGAATCCAGGCGTAAACATAAGCAATTTTATCACTAATTTCAATCAAGATGCTGCAAAAATTTTTTTTAAGCAAGCTTGCTTTATCGCTCTTGACACAAGAGAGGGAGAAATATCAGTGAGTGGCACTTCGATCGGGTCAGTACATGGCATGAAAGCGATACTCACATCTAGTGATTTTAATGATTTGCGATTACATAATGTTGTTTGTACTGATAATTACTTTAGCGTTATTTTAACTGACAAAGATGGATACAAAAAGGATTTCACTGCTGCTTTGCCTACGTCGTACAATATTAGGCGTTGCTCAAGATTCAGACTAACGCATTATTTATCAGGGGATACGTTAGATCTTTTCTTTGATAAAGATATTGATCTAGGTAGTGATATTAAAAGAGGCAGATTCGCATCAGCAATCAAGCAAACACTTAGAACTGCAGAGGATAATAATTTTATTTTAGATCCGGACATAACATCTGTTTTGGAAATAAAGCTTAACGATATGACCTGGGAGAATATAGCTTCAGGTAATAATGAGATAAACATAGATACTATATCAAGCGCTCAAAATGCAGGATTATTTCTTATTGGATTAAAAGAAAAAATAAACAAAGAAATCAGTCTGACTTCAGCGTATGATATCACTGCCAATGGTATAAAGGAGCAAATGCGAAATTTAAGCCTTGGTTTATCTGAAGCAACGCAAGAAACTCTTTCTATAGATCTTTCAAGTACAAGAGCCAAGATAGAAAATGCCATATTTACAACCGAAGCCTGCATAGCTGTTATAATTGCAAGTAGCAAAAGCCTGAATGTATTACAAAAGCTACTAGATTAACCAAACAACTTATATCGACCCCCACTTTAATTTCTTATACAAAATCTCTAGAATTATTTGAATCCTTGAGATTTAGTATAAGATGCTTATGAATCAGTTTATATACGTTCTACGTTACCAGTTAAGTCTATAGTAGAGTCTAATTCTGAGCTTAGGCTACTATCTGAGTTTTGATTTTCATCAAAACCAGCAGCAGCACGCTGAATAGATAACAGAAAATCTTCCATGTCCCGCGAAGTTTCTTCGTCACTTTGCGTTTTTAAGTCAAATTGTCTTATTGCCTCAGAACGTAAGTACGCTTCCTCATTAAACAAAAATATTGCTTCCTGTAGCTTTCGTGCGGCTTGTCTATCTTGGATCTGGATTGGTCGATCAGGACCTAAAAATTGCGAACTAAGAAATTCTATAAAACCAGTAAATGCTGCTCTTAGCTCATCTATTAGTTCTAATCGTTTAATACTACATGAGTTAAAAAAAATAGTTGCAGGGTCGTAGGATTCCGAAGCCTCTGGAAATGAAAAATTGAAAGCTACTCTCTCTTCTGCCTCTTGAGGATCTTGTAACTTAGGTACGTCTTCTATTCGTACATCAAGATCCGTTACGCTTAACTCTTCTGCTTCATTGTCAATAATCTCTAAGTATCCAGAAACTTTTATCTTTTTAATAAGTTCTAGGACTATATTTGTAGTTACTGTAGAATCTCCTATAGGGGTTATGAAGATAAAAGAATCAAAGGGTATGTTCTTGGATACTTTTAAAAACGCTAGTAAGTCACGTTCTGAGTCACTTCGCTCTCTCTCCACATATGATTTGAACTGGAGCTCAAGTAAGTGTTTTGAAAATAATATTCTAAAATTATACTGCGTATTATTCTGGCGCAGTATCAGATCTGATGATGAAAAACATCTATAATCAAATATCCAGGGTATTAGACCTCCTGTATTTTCAATATTCGGAACTTCATCATATTCATGCTGCCACTTTGTATTTTCTGGCCTCCATTCCATTTGCTCATATACTTCATCTAACCGCGCTTCAACATTTGTTAAGTAATTTTCAAATGATTTTTTGAGAATATCTAGACCTTTGATATTTTGATCTGGTGGATCTCCTATATTGTTTATTAGAAGAGCTGCTATATTTTTATTATGAGTAAGCCAGTTTATAGACATTGACCCAGAATCTCTTCTTACTGCAAGTCCTACTGTATATCCCGTATTTATTAATACTTTAGGTACTGCAACATTTCCATGAGCTGTAAATATAAAACAATTATTTGGCATAATCTTATCCTCATTTACGGTGTAACTGCTTTTTGTTTATTCCATTTTCTCTAATAGATCTTCATATGCCTGATCCGTGCTTCCTTGTAGCATTAATTGATCAACTTGTGCTAAAAAAATAAATCCTGGCCTTGCTTGATTATGATCTAAGTATTTTTTGAACACCTGATTCACTGCATCTTGAATAAACTCTGGGTTTTCTTCTTTTGTCACACGATTGCTTACAGAATGTACTTTCTTACAAACACTTCTAGACTCTTCTAGTATAACATCTATCATCCATTTTTTATGAGTTTCGCTTTTTGGAGTTGCTAATCTAGGTTTGTAGTAAATGTATATCTCATTGAACTCCTCGCAATGACCAACTATATCTCCGACCCATGCTCTCCATCCTACTGACTTCACCTGATTTTCTTCCATTTTTGTCTTTACCATCTCCTTTTGTGTTTTTTGTTCTATAGTTGCTTCAGTATCGTTAGTCTCATATTCTATTACTACTACTTTAGTCTCCTCAGTCCAAGATGGATCTAGTATTTTTTGGTAATATTTATGAACTTCTGATCTATTTATTTTATCTTCTTTGAAATGTTCTGTTCGCACTCCACGGAGTCTCTTTACTTCATCTAACTGCAAGTCTTGTACTATAT
>JANRKH010000062.1:0-24958 GCA_033763595.1 Rickettsiaceae bacterium | reverse complement strand
AATTACCATTCTAAATACATGACTCTTGTTGCAGAAAAACTAAACATGCTAAAGATGAACCAAGACGAGAAAAATGAATATTACCACTATCGCAAAAGACTCATCACAGACGAAGACTCAATCCATACAGCAAGAGAAGAGGGACGAGAGGAAGGTATCAAGCTTGGTGAAGAGAAGGGACGAGAAGAAGGTATCAAGCTTGGTGAAGAGAAGGGGCGAGAAGAAGGAATGAGACTAGTAGCTCTAAACATGCTAAAACAAGGACTTAGTAAAGAATTAATCTCCTCGGTTACTTCTTTTACCATAGAGGAGCTTAAGAAATTAGAAAATGCAAGATAACATATAGTGTTATTGGAATGGAATACTGGATCCGAAAACTATATGATACCGGAAGCAAGCCAAGAAGCCTTATAATACTATAAGTATTAGGCGCGCTGTAAGTAAGTATTTAAAATGAGAATAGACATTTCAATTCTTTGCATATTATATTATGAGTAAAATTTAAATTCATTAGTGGATGATTTTAGAAAATATTATGCCTAAAATGCTCATATTCATCGAATTTTGTTTGCCAGAATTCCGGAAGAGGATTTGGACTAAATTGCTGCTCATAAGAGTAATAATAATCTAAGAACTTTCTTAAATGTACTTCATGGGAATATATATCTTCTATATTTATACTTATTATATTCTCTTCAGTATATGGTTCTCTAGTGTTAATTTTTATGAATACAAGCTCAACTTTTTTTGCTTGGTCAAATATTATATCCTTGAAGCCATTATGTTTATATATCATCGCTTCAATCATAAGCTGAGGTGATTTACCACAAAGTAAATCTTTTTTTGTTGGAGGTGCGCCAGTTTTAAAATCCACTATTCTAATTTTATCTGGCAAAACTTCTATTCTGTCAGCTATCGCTCTAATTTCTATGTCTTTTTTATCTAGTGTAATTACAAATGCTCCCTCAATTTCGCTAAATATCACCCCACCTAATTCCTTGATTTTTATATCAAATATATTAATTTCCGCGAGAATTGACTTAATCGCATCATTCCAAAGTAATTTATAAAAATTATAAATCCCTCTTTTAGTTAGAGTGTCATCTATGATTAATTGTTCGCTAAAATCTGTCTTGGTATTTTCTTCAATTATTTTATGAATGACGGACCCAAAATCTGCATTCGATATTTGTGAGAGTATATTTTTCTTTGGTTTCAGCTCTAGTATTTTTCTAGCAAAAAAGCCGTAAGGACTTCTAAGTAACATTTCTATATTGGTAGCATACAAGATTTTAGGCATTTGCGATAAATCGACGGATAATTGTTTCTCAGTATTGGCATTAAATTCTTTGTTATGAAAGCGTGGGTTTGAATCTAAATTATTTTGTTGTAGAGATGATTCTTCGTCAATGCTTGAGTATGCTGCAAGATTTGCCTGATATGCGCATGTTTGTTTAGGGTATCTTATTATTTTATGATCATAATCGTTTAACACCGTACATATCTCTTGTTCTGTTCCTTTAGAATATTTTGCTCTCGAAAAAATCACTAGAAATTTGTTAAGCTTATTTTGGATGTAATAAGCAATTTTGTCAAAACTCTCACTTTGAGATATAACTAGAAGCTTTTTGAGAATTTTGCTAGAAAGCCATTCTTCTTCAACGGGATTTGTTATAATAGATTCTTGGTTAAAATCCGCAAACATTACCAAATCTGTATCAATCAATAAAGAATCCTCATGCTTAAGAATATATACCTCTGCGCCTCTTTCATATGGCATTGTGTTTTTAATGCTCAAGATTCTAGAGATGTAGATTAAATATTCTTCGAGCGAAACATCAAAATTATTGCACTTAAGAGCCAATACAGATTCGATGAAATATTTAAACTTTTCGGCATCTTTTATTTTGCTTGTAAGGCCTAGTGTTTTGTATATTTTTTTGAATATATCGTAATTTTTTGCAAGAATTGCCTTGAGTTCTTGGCCTTCAAATAATAGCCACTCATTAAGTATTTTAAGCAGTTCATTTTGCGTAAATGACTTGTTATCAAGCAGTATTTCTTCAATATTCTCATAGAATCTACCAGCATCATTCAGCTCTTCTAGAAACTTTTGTATATGATGATTTTTGTAAATTAACTTTGATGTAATTAGGGTAGTTAAAGATTCTATAGAGCCTCTTTCAGATTTCAATCTTGCAATAGCAAGGAACAGGGCAGATTCATCAAATTCAAGATATTTAAAGCCGAAAGAGGAATAGTACGGAATTTGAGATGATTTAAGCTTAATAGTCAGTAAATTTTCTAAAAAGCTATTATTAGTGACTATAGAAATTGTGCTATTTGTTATAGATATTATTTTTTTGTATAAAAAATCAGCTTCATCAAAAACGTCGTAGAATTCATGTAAAATTATCTCCTTAGAATCTTCTCTGCTAGCATTAGTGTTATTATCTTCAATCGCATCTGGCGGATAAAATTTTTGCAAGTATCTAATACAACACTGCTCCCGCATTTGCTTATTTTTTTCTAAAACCAATGGAGGAAATATAGATAAATGATCTATCTGATTCTTTGATGTATATTCCCTGATTAATTTGATATCTTCAGTTATACCTACGGTAATTACTGACTTTGGCTTAGATGACTCAAGCAATATATTCTTGCCGGAGATTTGCTGTTCAAAATTCGTAAAGCAAAATTTTAAAAAATGCGATGTTAGCCACCAATGTTCCGCTAAATCTTCCTGAGCCCATTCATCTATTTCACCTAGATTTGTCAGATTTTTTTTCAATTTCCAGTATAATCCTACAATCTCTTTTGCGATTGAAATTGCATCTATGATTCTGTAGTTGATTTGATCGCAATCCTTAATTATGCGCGCCATTATTAGAATTTGCTCCAAACGTGCTTTGATAGCACTATCTCCTATTATTATATCTGATATATACTGGCTTGAGGTGGTAATATTCGGTGCAATTAACGAATTTGTACCATAAATTTCTCTGCAAGCATTTTGAAGAAAGTCTTTAAATAACTCAGCTTCAAAAAAATTTGGCAGAATAACCTTTATATTAGAAAAAGATTGCTCAGATTCTAATAAATCAACAATTATTTTAGAGGCACTATAAAGGTAATTTTCTCTTGGATTTGTATAAACAATTTTCATATATTCAAATTATAAAAAAGCATTTTTACAAACGATATCCCGCAAATGACAAAAGGGAATTTGCTTTTTGAAAATCCAGCAAAAAAACTTAAGACTTTGGAGTAAATCGAGATAAAACCAAAAATTACGAGTATCATAGAGTAACTATTAATAAAACTACTCAAAATATTTCTATTTTTTTTGTAAGTCGGGTTTTTGGCTTCTAAATTCACAATAGAGGGGGCAGCAAGTGCGTTTGCGACCATCATTCCTAAAAAATAATTTATTGATAAACCAAGTAATACACCTAAAAATCCTGACGCTAATACCTTATATTTTGAAATGTTACTTAATGTAAGTGCGGCATATATACCGATTTCAAAATTAGTCATGAATACTAAATGGGAGGTTAAAGTATCTATAAATACGAATAATAAAATTTCCGTTTCGCTCATGCTTGTGTTTCATGGTTTCGAGACTGATCTTATTTTATTTTTGGCGAAGTGGCAACAAGACTCTATAAATTAGATTAGACTAATTAACTTAGCTGACTTGTCTTGCTCTCTTGCGCAAGCTGCTTGGCTTTTGCAGTGCTTATACCTGCCTCTTGGATTTGAGTGTCCTTTGTCAATAGTGGTTGATGATCGTATTTATGTCTAATCGTTTCAGCTGCAGCTTTTGCTCTTGCTTCTCGTTGTTGTTGTACGGTCTTTAGTATTTTTCTACTAGATGGTGGGAATTGCTTTAATATATTTTTTTGCTCCAATCCCTTTACGATATCATCTTTAGCTTCCATATTGTTACGTCTATCTGGGTAGGCTGTAGATTTTCGTAAATTATATGTTTGCTGTTTTTGTTGTAGCAAGCTGGAATTGGCTTGAGATGGATCCTCGTTATTCGAGCCTCCCAGCTTACTTTTATCAACTAGTTTTGCATTCTTAGAGTCGGTTGCTTTATTATTCTTTTTAGATCCAAGGAACAAATTTTTAATTAGACCAAAAAATGATCCAGAATTATTGTTAATTGACTTATTATTCTGCCTCTTCAGCCCAATCAAAGATGAAATAGCGTCTTGAATTTGAGATAATATACTCATTATAATGATTATTTGTGTTATATATATTTAAATATCTTAATACATAAATTAAATATATTTTAACTATTTGTGCGTCAGATTAGTTCGATAATTCCTAATGCGAGGTAAAAATACACACCCAACTATTCTTGCAATTTGATGAAAATTATATATGATCAGCCTTAATAAGTGAATCAAGAAGGAAATCAGTGTCTTATCAATATGTCTATGTTATGAAGGGTCTCACTAAAACCATCAATGGCAAGCAGATTATCAAAGAAACATATTTATCATTCATTCCAGGTGCAAAAATAGGAATTATAGGTCATAACGGGGCAGGTAAATCGACTTTACTACGAATAATCGCTGGGGTAGATAAGGAATTCGACGGAGAAGCATGGGCCGCAGAAGGAGTGAAAATAGGGTATCTGCCACAAGAGCCAAGGTTAGACGAAAGCAAAAATGTTTATGAAAATATAATGCATAGTCTTGGGGAAAAAAGGGACCTTCTAGATCAATTCAACCAGGTAAGTGCAAGATTTTCTGAGGAAATGTCAGATGAAGAAATGAACGAGTTACTTATGATACAGGCTGATTTGCAAGAGAAAATAGATGCTCAAGATTTATGGAATCTTGAACGCGAAGTTGAAATCGCAATGAATGCACTAAGGTGCCCTCCAAAAGATGCAAGTGTTTCAAAGATTTCAGGAGGCGAAAAAAGAAGAATAGCATTATGTAAACTATTACTCGAAAAACCAGATATGCTTTTGCTTGACGAGCCAACTAACCACCTTGACGCTGAATCAGTCTCATGGCTTGAAAAATATTTGTCAGATTATAAAGGTACTGTTATCGCAATTACTCACGATAGATATTTTCTTGACAAAGTAACTGAGTGGATTTTGGAAATAGATCGCGGTACATGTGTTCCGTGGCATTCGAATTACTCAGCATGGCTCGAGCAAAAGCAAAAAAAGCTTGAGGGAGAAGAAAAAGAAGAAAGCGATAGAACAAAGCAATTAAAAAGAGAGCTTGAATGGATTCGCCAGTCCCCAAAAGCTCGTCAAGCAAAAAGCAAAGCTAGGATTGATGCATACCAGGAGCTGCTAAATAAAACTCGAGAAAAAGTCGTAACAGCGGCGCAAATAGTTATACCCAACGGCCCTAAGCTTGGAGATCTTGTAATTGAGGCAAATAATATTTCAAAAAATTTTGGCGATAGAGCTTTGTTAAAAGATTTTAGCTTTAAGATGCAGCCAGGATCTATAGTTGGGATTATTGGTCCGAATGGAGCCGGTAAAACAACTTTGTTTAAAATGATTACCGGTATAGAAAAACCTGATACAGGAGAACTGAGAATAGGGCCATCAGTTAAACTTGGCTATGTTGATCAATCAAGAGATCATTTAGATGATTCCAAGACTGTTTGGCAGGAAGTTTCTGGTGGTTTAGATGAGATGCATTTCGGCGATAGGATCATAAAGAGCAGAGCATATTGCTCTGCGTTTAATTTTAAGGGTGGAGATCAGCAAAAAAAAGTGGGACAGCTTTCAGGTGGCGAGAGAAACAGAGTCCATATAGCAAAATTGTTAAAAGAAGCATATAATGTAATATTGCTCGATGAGCCATCAAATGATCTTGACGTTGACACTTTAAGGGGCCTTGAGGATGCGATCTTAGATTATGCAGGATGTGTTATGGTTATATCCCATGACAGATGGTTTCTAGATAGGATTGCAACTCACATTATAGCATTTGACGGAGATGGAAATGCAACTTGGTTTGAAGGTAATTTCGTTGATTACCAAGAATATATGCTCAAGCATCACGGCGTTGATATTGATAATAAGAAATATAAGCACAAAAAATTAGCTTAATTGTCATTCCAGCTGCCACTTTTGTCATTCCAGCTTCCCTTCTCTGACATTCCCGCGCCCTCTCTCCCATTCCCGCGAAGGCGGGAATCTAGAAGAATTATGTTTCCTGGATCCCCGTTTTCACGGGGATGACAACAGCGCTTAAGTCCTCACACTGTCATTCCCGCGGAGGCGGGAATCTAGTTTTTATATTCCCTGGATCCCCGTTTTCACGGGGATGACAACAGCGCTTAAGTCCTCACACTGTCATTCCCGCGGAGGCGGGAATCTAGTCTTTTTTATCTTTCCTGGATCCCCTCCTTCGAGGGGATGACAACAGCGTTTAAGTCCTCACACTGTCATTCCCGCGTATGCGGGAATCTAGAAGAATTATATTCCCTGGATCCCCGTTTTCACGGGGATGACAACAGCGTTTAAGTCCTCACACTGTCATTCCCGCGGAAGCTGGAATCTATAGTATATGGTCCACCAGGCAAAACTCAAAACTAGAATTATTAGCCTTCCATAGCCATTTATAATACCAAGCACCAGAATTAAATAATATTCTCAGGAGAATAAAATTATGCAGGAATCGATGCTTCTACAAATTCAAAGTCTTTAAGCATATATCCTCTACCCCAAACAGTCTCAATATAGTTTGTTCCTCCAGCAAGATCTGCCAGTTTTTTTCGTAGCTTACAAACAAAAACGTCTATTATTTTAATTTCCGGCTCGTCCATGCCACCGTATAAATGATTTAGAAACATTTCCTTAGTTAGCACTGTGCCCTTTCTCATTGCAAGAAGCTCTAATATTGCATATTCCTTATTGGTGAGATGTACTGGCTTACCTTCCACTTCGACTGCTCTTGTATCAAGGTTAATAGCGACTTTGTCAAATCTAATAACAGATTCTGAATGACCTTTAGATCTTCTGACAATAGCTTGAATCCTTGCAATTAATTCTCCTTTGTTGAAAGGTTTTGTCAAATAATCATCAGCACCAAAGCCTAGTCCTTTAATTTTTTGGTCAGCCGCTGAAAGACCCGATAAAATCAGAATAGGTATTTTTACTTTTGCAGATCTAAGTCTCAGGAGGACCTCATATCCATCAATATCAGGAAGCATAAGGTCAAGAATTACTATGTCGTAATTATACACTTTTGCGACCTCCAGCCCATCTTCACCAAGCTGGGCAGAATCGCACACAACCCCCTCAGATGCAAGTGCAAGCTCAAGATATCGTCTTGTAGCTGGATCATCTTCAATTATTAAAGCTCTCATATTTATCCTTTGTTTAATTTTAAATTGTTAATTAAGACCAGTTTTTTTAAGAACGTCAAAACAAAAGTTTTGCAAAAGTGATCTTTTCGTCTAGGCGTGTTAATATTCTTTCTTGCGTCGTAGCCAATTTTATGACCCAATGTTTCTTGCAAGATTTACGAAATTATGCTGCCATAATTTTATTTTTCAAGTGTTTTTCGCATGTATTTTGTAAATAAATTAATATTATGACTATTTTATGTTTAGGTATGAAAAGTAAGTTAATTCTCTAGGTGTCCAAAGATTATTTTAGTAATAATAATTGGTAGCTCTTTTAACTTATTTTTAATATTAAGTCAACAGTTTTCATTGAAACATCATCCAAAAACCCTTCAAAACTTGAAATACTATTACATACTATTACAATATTACAATTAAAAATAGGAATTGTAGTAAGTATAACTAATAACAAAGCGATATTAAACATATTTTTTAAATAAAATCAATGTATTATTTAGCTACAATAATAATTGTTAATGATTTTTGTTTGAATATGGTTTGTATAATATATAATTTCCGGAGCTGCCAAGAATTTACTCATAACCCATATTTTTAGCGTGCTTGTATTATATACACATTCTGTGGGATAGGTTATGCCAAATCCCATTTTTAAGTACTTTCTTCTAGCTCGTCGCTAAAGGCTTACACGAGAGTAGGCTTCGTGACTTGCTCCTAGTATTATTTAATTCTAGAGATTTGGTATAATACGGCTACATAAGATCTTCAGAGCAACCCAAGTAATTTGAGTCTTGTTATATACTTATCCCCAATAGATTTTGCATTAAAATTTTCATCTATAAATTTCTTGCCAGATACTGATAATCTCTTGTACAAACTCCTATCTTCATATAATTTCTTCATGTAAAAAGCTGCATGCTCTAGGTCCGGTTCTGCCCATTTTTGCCCTTCATGATACATATATTCACCCTCCTTAACATCAATCAACTTATAGTCTACTGGACATGAATTAGAATGTAATGTGAAATCAGTATTACCTGAGTAATTGGTTGCTATTACAACTTTCTGCATTTTCATAGCTTCAGCCATGCCAATCCCAAATCCCTCAGATCTATGCAACGAAACATATACATCAGATGCATTTAAAAGGCCGAGAATACCATCTCTAGAGAGAACCTCATTTATTAAATATATCCTATCATCTTTTGCAGCTAGTTCTTTTAGATCGTTAATATACTGCGCGTGTGACTTAAGTCTTTTATTGAAATTTACCTTAATTACAAGTCCAACTTGCTTTTCTTTAGGAAAAGCCATAAGGAATGACTTTAGAACACCTTGTGGGTTCTTACGGTATATTGACGAGGATAAGTCAAATGAAAACATGAAAAGAAACCTGTCTTCTGGAAGACCAAAAGACCCGCGCTGAATATTTTCTTGTAATGTGAATTCTACAGGAAAAGGCATTAAAATTACCGGAATTTTTGAGATGTCAGAAACTATCTGCTGAAGGTAGCTAGACATAGCCCAATATTCATTGAAAAAGCCAAGTGATTTGATCCATTCTTTTGGATAGTTTCTAAGTTCCCATGCCCCATATTGGATATTATATTTGTCGTTAAAAAAACTGTCACCTTCATCTCTGTGGAGTGCAGTTATAACATCTGCATTACATATGAATATGTTAGTATTATAAGGTAATTTTTGATTGATTTGAAATGGTGGTATAGTTCTATCAGTAAAACTTGTGGCTGCGTATTTTTCAAGATTATAGTAGGAAAAATTATAACCTGAAGCATCAAATGCCTTCCCTGTTAGTCTAGCATGTTCACCTAGACCCAGGTCTCCTCTTACTAACCCAAGTATGTTAACTCCCTTAGCTAAGGATTTATTCACATGCGATGGAAAGCAATATTTTTCATTCTCATATAATAGATCGTATTTATTATACGAATGAAGAAAAAACGAATTTTTAAGCGATGCTGCACTATACCAGATTTTTAACTTATGTTGCAAACTTACTGGCATCAAATCAAGGATTTTTTTCAGGATAAACCTATATCTTGAAATGAGTTTTAGGATTAAATTCATGACCCCTATTCTCCTAAACATACTTACCCCTCTTTGATTAGACCTCTACTAAAAACTCTGCTCCTAGAGGCAATTGCGTCCTTGCGAAAATATATAGTAAAATCCTCACGACCTTTCATGTATGCCTAGCTGTTCCAGCGCTCCTCGCGCTTCTCCTGCTCGGTCGGTAGGAGAGAGTTTTTTTGAAGAAGTCTATTGCAACGCAGAATATAAATATTCTAATGTTAAGTCAATTCCTAGAAACATCTTCTTGAGCACTAGTTATACCAAATCCCATTTTTAAGTACTACTTCGTCGCTCGTCGCTCACCTAGCATGTAGTAGGCTTCACTCCTCGCTCCTAGTATTATTTAATCTGGGATTTGGTATTAGAACTAGTTATCCTCATGATGTGAGTCTTGATCGAGTGAAAATTGATCAAGTGAGAAAGGCGGTATAGTCACTTCTATAGTTTTGTAGGTTTCTAAATCAGTGCAATAATAAAAACCATACATCATGCCAGTTTTGGAATGTAAGACAGCCCTACTCGAATACTCAAATTCTTCATTATTTTTTATTATTGGCTGCAACCCTATAACCCCGTCTCCTTCAACTGTTTCTGAAGTTCCATCTTCTTCTATTATATGCCATTTTCTTGAAATGAGTTTAATATCCGATCCCGAATAATTTGAGATTCTTACTAGATACACATAAACATATTTGTTGGTTTTTGGGTGGGAAAGATCGTCCGCAAAAAAAGGCTGAACAGAGACTGTAACTCCTTGAGTTTTTTCGGTGAAAATAGGTATTTTACAAATTTCTTGTAATTGCATACATGTAAAAATCTAAATGTTTATTTTGAAGTTTTTCATATTTCGCAAGAGAGCCTTCTCTTATAAAATTTAGACGCTCAAGTAAAAATATAGAACGCATATTATCTTTACCTACTGTTGCCTGAACCCTAACAAGTTCAAGGGTTAAAAAAGCAAAATTCAGTATTTGTGAGAGCGCCATACTCATAACACCTTTGCCCCAATATTTCCTTGAAAGATCATAGCTGATTTCACCTCGCATATGCTGAAAACTAATACTATTAAAACCGGCAGTTCCAATAATTTCATTATTTTCATTTGCAATCGCCCAGTAATAACCTCTACCAGTATTGTATAATCCGCCCCAATAACTGAGTTCAGCTATTGCAGCATCTATATTTTTTGGTACGCTATCCTCAGCGATAAAGGCACTTACTTCCTCATCTGTAATATATTCGCGGAAGAATTTGCTATCATTGTATGGATCGATCTGTCTGAGTTTAAAGCCATTTTCTAAATAAAAATACGGAAAACCTGAAATCATATTTTATCTCGATTGTAAGTATAACTATATCTTGGGCAGTAGAGCGGATTATGGATTCACAAAATTCTAATGTTTTAAGAGTTTGGTGATTTTCTGCTAGTGATTTCCACAATTGATGATTTTAAGATTTTCACTTTCACATTCTCAGCTATTTCTAACATTAAAAACGGATCACTTTCTGAAACTTTAGCAATTTTTCCGTATATTCCACTAGATGTGATAACATCCTCACCTTTTTTTGCTGACCCTATAAGATCTTCTTGTTTTTTTCTTTTTTGTTCCTGAGGCCTTATCACCAGGAAATAAAGCACAAATAAACTAAGTATTAACGGAATGATGCTAGTCCAGATCGAATCAAACATATTTGCCTGAGCTTCTTGCTGATAATCTTGATCAGGTACAAGAGTTGTCTCAATTGTCATATATACAATATCTTGGTAAAATTAAAAAATTAGCTATCAAATTATCAAAACTTATTGTTTAGTCAAGATAAAATATTTCGTTTTCGTGCCTATTGCCTGTTTAATTGTCTTTACAGTGAGAACATGTTAAAAAAGCATATTTCCTAAGTGTTTAAAAGGATCTCGAGCTACTACTTCTAACAATTTTTCTGCTGACACCAATTTCTGGAAATGGAATATTTCGTAGAACAATAGCACCATTACGCATAAAAAAATCCTTGATTTGAGCAGCCCTTGTAGACGCAGCGGTTGCTGCATAGCTAGCTGTATTTTTTAAAGTTTGAAATGTTGATGAAACTTTCTTAGGTTCTGAGAAGCTAGAACTCCTACCCAAATCCGTATTTGAATGTAATGAAGAACGATCAGCATCAGATAGACGACTTCTTTCTATTTTCACCGTATCGTGATCAGGCACTGGATCATCTTTTGAAGCTCCTGGTCTAGTGATATATTCCCCAAATTTTCCAATTCCATTTAAAAGATAAGCTCCTACTTTATAAGTGTAAATTAAAGGAGTGGAAAGACCTATTACTAAGCCTTTACCAAGAATAGCTACCCCTGTAGTTAAAACCTTACCAGCTGCGCTTAAACCTGCTCCTGCTTTCCTGATTAAATCATACTTATAGACCGCATAACCAAGCGCGGCCATTCCAACAACTCCAGTTCCAATCAGAAACCCAAGTGGACCAAGCCCTATTGACATACCTACTATAAAAGCTGCTGCTAAGTATAATGGCGTTTTATCGAATGGTTTTTTGTCTTTGTCTTTCTTTGACCTATTTAGCTCAGCAACTGCTAAAGTTGCAAGGCCCCCTCCGATAACTGCACCAAGGGGTCCTCCAAACATTAAGCCCAAAATAAGCCCTGCGATAATAAGGGCCATTTCCTCTTGCGTTGTATCCTTTTCTTTTTCTTCTTTGTCTTTATCTTTTACTGAGTCTTTTTTTTCTGTTCTAAAAAGACTATCCATAATTCTTTTGTTAGATGCTAGTAATTTACTATTTTGATCCTCTAGCTTTTTGTTTTCCTGCCTTAAACTGTTTAACCTCCTAATCTTATCGGTGCGCTCTTCAGTTGTTAGTATTTTTGGGGGTAAAGCGTCACGCCCCTGTCTTTCATTAAATAATTTCTCTATCTCGTCTAGATCTTTTGTACTCTCAGAATTTGCCTGCGCCCTTAGCTTCTTTTGATCAAGTAACTGTCTTGGCGTGACAGAGATACCATTTGCATCAAGTGTAATATTTAGATCTGCTCCATTTTCTAGCAAAAATCTCGCTGCTTCTAAATTACCTGACTCTATGGCATAATGAAGAGGAGTTGCACCTTTTTTGTCCTTACTATCAATATCTGCACCAAGACTAAGCAAAGCCTGGACCGACTTGTTTTGTTTATTATAAACAGCTAAGTGTAAAGCGCTCACATTATCTTTATCTATAGCATTAACATCATGACCATAAGCAACATAAGTAGATAGTAGCTTCGCCGTTCTATCTTCATCCTGATCTTGAGGTTTTTTTGATAATAGATCACATAGAAGAGGCTGTCCGTTTTTTTGTACGTCGTTAGGATCTATATTATTTGCAAATTTTAATGCACTTAACTTGTCACTGTAAACTTCCCCATCTAGAGTTTCAATATTAGCGCCCCTTTCTATAAGGGCCCTAGATTTTCTTGCAACATATATCTCCTCGGCGTTCTTTCTTGCCAATTCCTCTTCTAATGAATTCGCGCCAAAAGAAGCTGGGTCAAGTTGCTGCTGTATTGAGGCTATAATGTTCTTTTCGCCATCAGGCAAAGTTGCGGGATCAGCGGTTAAAATATTCTTTAAGGCTAAATTAAGACTCTCCTCTTTACTTGCGCCTTTTGTTGCGAGGGCCTCTATTTCATTATCTATTGCTTGCTTTTCTAGATCCTGAATGCCAGTAAACGGTTTATTAAATGAGCTTTTAAACTCTAGTAACTCACTATTTGTTTGTCTTAGCTGTTGATTTAGTGCTATAAGGCCCCTATTTTTAGCCTCTTCGATAGCGATAAGCCTATCTAGATCCTCATCTAATATTTGCCCTGGAGAAGCTCTTGTAGGTGATATTGGCACAGGTTCTGGTGCTGGCTGTAGTGCAGGCTCTTTCTCTTGACCTTTACCTACGGCGCGCTTCATTGAACTAATGACTCTGTTAAAATTACCAGACAATATGCTAACAATTGATTGCGCAATATTTTCTTTTCGTGCGTTTAATATGGATAATGTATCATCTATTTCATCAAGTTTGTTTTCGAGAAGTTCTTTATGTTTGTTAAGATGCGCGATCTTTGCTTTGCCAAAATTTATTTTTTCCTTGTTTTCTTCTGGGCTAGCTGTTTTCTCTGATTCTAATATTGCGATTTCAGTCTGCAGCGATAAGATATCGCTATCAATCTTTTGTATATCGATACTAATTTGGGCTTTAGAGTTCGTAAGATCCTCAAAACTCTTACTGGTCTTTTGATTATAATCTTTTGCGAGCTCTGAATGTTCTTTTTGAGCTTGTATGAGACTTTCTTGCGTTTTCTTTTGTTTTGTTTGAAACTCACGTAATAAGCCTTGTTCTTTTGCTAGTTCTTCGTTTGTTGCTTTTATCCGAGCGTCAAGAGAATTAAGATCAGATTCCGCAGAAACAGCATTCTTAGTTGCATCATTTACAGTTAATCTCTCATCATACAAAGCTGATTTAGTTGCTTGGTGCTTTTTTTGCGCTTCTTCCTTGTTTTTTTTGAGTGCTGTGAGTTCTTCGCCCTGCGTTTTCTGCAACTCTGAGTATTTTGCATTTTGTTTATTATATTCTTCGGCGCTAGCTTTTGCCTCTTCTGTAAACTTAGCTTGTAAATCATATTCCTGTTTTGCTTGCGCTAAACTCTCTTTTAACTTCAAGGTCTCTGCTTCAAGACTCTGTTGCTCATTTAAAGCTGATTGATCAGTATCTGAATCTCGTGAGCCAGATAATCTTTGTCCTGCGGCTTCAAGTTGGCCCTGCTTTTCATTTAATTCTTGCTCTAGTTTATTTTTTTCTGTCTCTAAGGATTTTAATCTATTTGTAGCTGCTACATAATCTTTATTTGCTTTTTCATAATTATTATAGGCGTTTTTCTGAAGATATTCTGTCTCAATAAACTTCTGCTCCTTTTCTAAAATAGCTTCTTGCTCGCGCTTTAACGCCTGCTCTTCTTTCTTCAGAAAAGATTCATAGTTTTGTATTCTTGCATTTCGCGCTTGTAATGTAGCCCTCCCTTTTTCATGCTGCTTTTGCGCGGATTGTTTTGATTTGTTCAGAGACTCAAGGCTTTTCTCTAGTTGAGAAATCTTATCTTGACTCCTATGAGCTTGATTAGCTAGATTTTCATTTGCAAGGCTTAGTTGTTTTACTTTTAGGATCGATGCATTAAGGGTTTCAAGCTCTTTATCTGCAAGCTCTTGCTCATATTTTATAATTTCTTCAGCTGCATTTTTATGGGCTTCGTAATTTTGATTATATTCTAATAGCGAATCTTCTAGAGCAAGTGATGCAGCGAGTTTCTGTTTTGCTACCTCTTCAAGTTTGTTTCGACTCTCTTCTAGTGCCTTCCTCTCACTTTCTACTTGAGTATTTAGAGCTTCGAAATTTTTCTCCTGAGCTTCAATTTTAATTGCAAGAGTATTTCGATCTTCATCTAATTGACTTTTCGTTTCGGTAAGGGCTTCAATCTTTTTATCTACGTCACTTGCTTCGTCAAACTTGACAAATAAACCCTCAGCCTTTGATTCGCTCGAGTATTTACCAGTTGCTTTGTGTATATTTTGCAAATGTTGATGCGCACTAAATATTATGCCATCTACTTTGGATTTGGAATTCTGACTTAGTTTCTCTAATTCTTCATCAGTTATGTTTTCTTTAATCTCAATTTCTTTGCCAGAATGTAGCGTTGATATTTTATTTGCATCTTCTTGTATTACACGCGCAAGATCGTTGGAAGCATATTGAATATTGGAGGCCAGGGAGTTCGGGGCTTTTGAGCTTTTTGTTTTAGACTGATTACTAGTATTTAAACTCTCATATTCTTGCAAAAGCCCCTCTGCTTCTGCTTGATCTTTAGGGTCTATAGTTGAGGCCGTAGCTGTTTTTTTAATTTTCTGCAAACGTGCATCAAGTGCATCAAGTTTTTTCTTAAGCTCAAGCTTTTGATTTAATTTTTTTAATGCTTCATTTGCTTCTTGTGCATTTGTTAAATCTTGTTTGAATGCTTCTAAATTTGGATTATAAAAGGCCTCATCTGCCTTTAATCGACTCAGGTCTGCCTTAGCATCCTCTAATTTAACTAACGAATCTTTATACTGAGATTTCTTGTCCTCAAACTCCCTACTTGCCTCTCCAAATTCAGCAATAGCTTTAGAGTATTGGTTCTGGGATTGTTCAACACGAGAAGTGATATTTTGATATTGTGTATTATACTCTCCTCTCTTTTGACTTAGCTGATGCTCAATTTCTGCTTGAGATTGTTTAGCATTTGCAAGATTTCTTTCTGTTTCTTCTACTTGAGCTTTTAAAAGCTCTTCATATTCTTTTTCGGCTTGGTCATATTCTGCTTTAGCATTTTCCGTTTTGGCAAGCTTTGTGATTACATCTTTTTCTTTGGATTTGAGCTTTAATTCCTTCAATGCGAGGGCTTTATTAGCGAATACCTCCCTATCAACTTTCTCTTTCTTAGCTAGTTCTTCCGACTCCTGTTTTGATTTCTCGATATATTTTATAGTTTTATCATCAAGATATCGCTCGTATGCTTCTTGTTTTTTTTGATTTAACTCTTCTTTCTCTTTTTTTAAAAGCTCTTGCTCCTCTAGCTGTATTTCTAATATTTTGTTTGATTTTGCTAAATCTATTTCCTTTTGCTCTTGTTCATCCTTGAGCTTTTTCTTTTTCGCTTCATTATTCCTAATCTCTTCATTGAGCTTATTCTTGTCTTGCTCGCTGAAATTGTCTTTATCCTTTTCGAGTTTGGTTTTATCATCTCGAATCTTGCTTTCAAGTTTTTTGATCTCTTGTTTGGATTCTTTTATTTGACCTGCCAAAACCTCTATACTACCAATATTGAGATCAATTCTTGTCTGATTTTCGTCAATTTTTTGCGATAAAGCATTAATCTCATTATTATATTGCTCTTTAATCTGCTCCAGAATTCTAGCTTCTGTCTGAAATGCCTTAGTCAGTTCTCCTAGATTTTTTTGCTCTTTTGCTAATTCTTCTGTTGCTAACTCATATGCCTTAAACTTTTCTTGAGTAAATGCTTGTGATGCTTGCTGTCTTTCTTGTTGGAATTGTTCAAGTGCTTGGGTGGTATCTTCTATTTCTTTATTGATTCTAGATTCCTCAGAATTTAACTTTGAGACTTCGCTTTTTATCTCTTCTTGAATTTGTTTTACGTCTTGATTGAATTTATTAAGAATATTTTCCTGATCTTTTTTTGCTTCTGCTAGAGCCTTTTCTTTTTCTTCTAGCTCGTCTTTTAGTTTTTGTGCATCTTGCGCAATAGTATATTTTGCTTTCTTATTTTCTTCTGACTCAAGGCTCTCTGATTTGAGACTCTCAAATTGTAAACTCTCCAGTTCAATTAGTTTTAATTGGTATGATAGCGCTGCTTTAGTTAAAGACTCTGAACTCTCTTTGATTTTTTTGTCTATTTGCCGTTTAGCTTCTTTGTACTCTTTTTTTGCTCTGTCAAGCTTCTCTTGCAAATTATTTATCTTTTTTTCTTTTTCTGATAAATTTTGCTTTTTAAGATCTTTTAGTTTTGTAAGTGTACTATTGAAACTTTCCTCTTTTGGAGCATCTTCATTTTTTGACGCTGAAGTAGCCTCCTTTTTTTGCTTTGCCGATAATTCTTGGTCTAGTAAGTCTAATATTTCTTTACGCTGCGCAGTTAATATTTCAAGTACAATCTGATTTTCTTTTGAGGAAGCATCTTTTGACTTCTTTAGTTGCGGCCTTGCAGAGGACTTTGAGGGTTTATGGGTTTTGGAATTTATTTTGCTTTGGACGCTATCCATAAGAGCTTGAGATTTTTCTTCAAAATCTTCTTTCGATGTACAAGAAATTAACAATTCTTGTAATTTGAAACGAATCATATTCTGAATCGAGCTTGGATCTTGATTCTTTCCACCCGAAGATCCAAGTGCGATTAATGATTCTATCCAAGAGTCATCAGATGTATTATCCGTGGCATTTTTAGACATAAACTTTCCTATATTCTTAACTATATAAATAATACTTATGAATATTGTATTGAATTTATATAATAAGGTTAAGATTTAACAAGGATTGTAAGGATTTTTTATTTTTTTAGTGTCTTTAGAGCCATTAGACTCCTTTGATGAGTGGGTCAGTGGGATATGAATGCTAGATTCCCTCATGACCAGGAATGACAAAATAGGGTGCGGGAATGACAGTTATGGTGTCATCCCCGTGAAAACGACAATTACGAATACGATGTCATCCCCTCGAAGGAGGGGATCCAGGGAATATAATCCTTCTAGATTCCCGCCTCCGCGGGAATGACAAAATAGGGTGCGGGAATGACAGAGAATAGAAGCGGAAATAACAATAGTGAGGGCTTATGCTCCGGTGTCATCCCCGTGAAAACGGGGATCCAGGACACATAATTCTTCTGGATTCCCGCCTCCGCGGGAATGACAAAAAAGGAGACGGGAATGACAAAAAAGGAGACGGGAATGACAAAATAGGGTGCGGGAATGACAAAATAGGGTGCGGGAATGACAAAATAGGGTGCGGGAATGACAGTTATGGTGTCATCCCCGTGAAAACGACAATTACGAATACGATGTCATCCCCTCGAAGGAGGGGATCCAGGAAACATGTCATCCCCTCGAAGGAGGGGATCCAGGGAATATTATCCTTCTAGATTCCCGCCTCCGCGGGAATGACAAAATAGGGTGCGGGAATGTCAGTTATGGTGTCATCCCCTCGAAGGAGGGGATCTAGCAAACATGTCATCCCCTCGAAGGAGGGGATCCAGGACACATAATTCTTCTGGATTCCCGCCTCCGCGGGAATGACAAAATAGGGTGCGGGAATGACAAAATAGGGTGCGGGAATGACAAAATAGGGTGCGGGAATGATAATTATAGTATGTACTAGCTTCCTTGCGAGCAAATCCTAGAAGCACCCGGAGCGAAAGGAACGGAGTGTACATAAAGGCGCTCAAGGATCACCCTATCTGTGCAGGTGACTCAATTGCCTTTAGGAGTAGAGTTTTAATGAGAGGTCTAATCAGTGTCCACATCTACTCTCCCTCCGTTAAACTTTTGATTAGGTCATAATCTTTATGAGAAAGCAAGTGCTTCGACTTAAATCTAAACCTCACTTCATAACCATTATAAGATAGAGTAGAATCAATTATTACTGACTTTGCATCTTGATTTTGTTTTTGGATCAAAAAATCCACAATTTTGTTTAATGAATCCTCACTTTTTGCCTTAATGCTAAAATTATTAAAATATGAACTAAAAAAACTCTGAACATCATAAAAACAAATTGCGGTAAGCCTTATGCCTCCTACATCCCGAGATGCATCACATTCAACTATTACTTGGGTTTTTACAGATAAAAGATGAGAGTAATCCCTCATAATATTCTCATTATAAATTGTAATATCTATACTGCCGGTTGGGTCAGACAGTTGAAGAATTATAAATCTTCCCCTTGGGGACATTCTTGCGTCTTTTTTTACTATAACTCCTGCTATTTTTAGTTTTGTTTGACCGAATCTCACTTTTTCTTGTAAGTCTTGAATTCTAAATATTTCGACATTTTCAAACTTCTCTAAAAAATTATCTAGGGGATGAAATTTTGAAAATAAGCCAAGTGTTTCAAGTTCTAGAAAAGCTTTGTCATTTTCTGTAAAATCATCAGCATTTACAAGATCATCTATACTGTTTTGTCTACCAAACAAGCTTGCTTGCTGTATGTGATTATCCGCAAGATGCCTTGCACTATGAGCAAGTAGCCTGGGAACGTTTATTAATAGCTGATTTCTATTCGGATTGATTGAGTCGAAACAACCAGATTTAATTAAACTATCCAATGTTTTTTTCGTGAGCATCTTGCCCGCGAGTCTTTCGACAAAATCTGTAACTGATAGAAATTTTCCTTCCTTTAGTCTACTTAGCACAATTTCATTGCCAAAATTTACCGTTACATTTCTTATTGCGCCAAAAGCATATTCGATTGATTTTATGCCGCTTGTACATATGGAAAATTTGCTAGTCGAAGAGTTAATATCAGGAGGCTTAAAATTAATACCAAGATTTCTTGCCTCCTCGTAAAATAACCTTATTTTATCATGATCATTTATATCCAAATTTAAGCACGCAATCAAAAATTCAACAGGAAAATTCGCCTTCAAATATGCAGTGTAATAAGATATAACGCCATAGCTTGCAGCATGAGCCCTGTTAAATCCATAGCCTGCAAATTTTTCTACAGATGTAAATATCTCCTTTGCCTGAGATTCTTGTATGCCATTTTTTGCAGCTCCTTCTACGAACATTTTCTGCTGCGCATCCATTTCAGCTTTAATCTTTTTTCCCATGGCTCTTCTTAGCAAATCAGCTTTACCAAGAGAATATCCAGCAAGTATTTTTGCTATTTCAAGTACTTGCTCCTGGTAAACAATTACGCCGTATGTTTCCTTTAGTAACGGGATTAGCTTTGGATGAAGATAGTCTGGTTTTTGCTTGCCGTGCTTACAAGCTATATAAGCTGGGATATTATCCATGGGCCCTGGCCTATATAAGGCACCAAGAGCCATTAAATCCTCTATACAATCCGGCTTTAATTTGCGCAAAGTGTCTTTCATGCCTGCGCTTTCAAACTGGAATACTCCAACTGACGCACCTGTTGATAGCATCTTATAAGTTTTGGGGTCATGAAAGTTTATTTTGGATAAATCAAGCCTTTCGCCAGATTGTTCAAGTAAATCAAGACATTTTGATATAACAGTTAAGGTCTGTAGACCAAGAAAATCAAATTTAACAAGACCTGCAGCTTCTGCATATTTCATCGAATATTGTATTATAGTCATATCACTATCTTGGTCTTTGTAGAGTGGTAATATTTCTACTAAATCGACCCCAGATATAACAATTCCTGCAGCATGCACTGAATGGTGCCTGCAAAGTCCCTCAAGCACCAGAGCTGTATCTAGTATTTGTTTTATTAGCTCGTTATCTTTCTTGTGATTGTAAAGACCCGAGCCCTCGTAAGCCATTTTTAGCTCTGCAACTTCTGTCACAGCTTGCTCTAACGTGACAGGATTCACTGCATTAAATGGCACAAGCTCCGTTAGGTAATCCGCTATTTCATATCTAAGACCTAAGACACGTGAGACATCTTTAATAACAGCCTTTGCTTGCAATTTTCCAAAAGTAATAATCTGCGCGACTCTTTCATCGCCATATTTACTCCTGACGTAATTAATAACCTCTTCTCTCCTTTCCTGACAAAAATCAATATCAAAATCTGGCATTGAGATACGCTCTGGATTTAAGAATCTTTCAAACAAAAGACCAAATCTTATCGGATCTAAATCTGTTATAAGAAGACTCCAGGCAATTATAGATCCTGCTCCAGAGCCTCTACCAGGACCCACATTTATTTTATTTGCCTTACTCCATTTTATAAAATCCGATACTATGAGAAAATAGCCTGAAAAATTCATCTTTGTTACTATTTCCAGCTCATAATCAAGTCTTTCAAAATAGTTTTGCGTAATTTCTTCTTGATTATTTACTTCCTCAATTGAGAATTTATGCTCTAACCTTTTTCTTAGGCCCTCGTAAGATAGCTGCTTTAGTAATTCCTCCTCGGTACCATCAGATGTAAATTTTGGTAGAAGCGGGCTATTCTCTCTTGCTATCACTGAGCATCTTTTAGCGATGTTGCATGAATTGATAATTGCAGAAGGAATATCACTAAATAGACTATGCATTTCATCGCTGGACTTGAAATAACATTGATTACTTGCGAATTTTCTATCAGTATTTTCTTTCACTACTCCTGCTGCAATACAAAGTAAAACATCATGAGCGTAATGCATTTTCGAATCTTCGAATAATACTTTGTTAGTTGCAGCAAGTGGTACGCCGACTGTACTTGCAAGCTCTATATATTTTTCCTCTATTTTATGCTCAAGCGCCTCATTATGCCTAAATATCTCAAAATAAAATCTATCTCCTAATATATTTTTAAAAAGATGCGTTATATTGGTTGCTAAATCAATATTTTTTGAGCTAAGAAGTATACCAATAGGACCATCGACATATCCTGATAAAACAATTATCCCATCGGAATTTTCTTGTAAATTTTGAAAAGTAATATGATCCCTTGTTTTCCTTGAATTTTGAAGGTAAGGAAGACTTGCGAGTTTTAAGAGGTTTTTATAGCCTATTTCATCTTTGGCAAGTATTAAGATTTCGCCAAAAGATTGCTTTTCCTCATCAAAAAGAATATCTACTATCATCCCATGAATAGGCTGGATTTTATGCTTTGTGGCCTCAATTGAGAATTCAAGACTTGCAAAAAGATTGGCTTTGTCGGTAAGCGCAACGGCGCTCATTTTATTTTGCTGAGCTAATTTTACAAGACCTGGGATCTTTATAGTGCTTGCAAGCATGGAATACGAGCTTTGAGCCCTTAAATGAACAAATTCAGTTTTTTGTAACATTATATTTTTCTTATGAGTTGTTAGGCATACTTCCTGTAATCAAAAAGCAATTTGTGCAGTGTGGGTAGGGAGTATAATTTCTAAATTAAATTATGACTATTTGGATAAAGAAAATCAAAGATAAATCCGCCTCCTAATGACACGATCTATCCAAAATAAAAAACTCTTGTAAAGTTTGACGAAGAGACTATAATGATAGTCCTATCGCATCTGCGATTATACATTTTATAAATTATAATATTATAATTTTATCAAGAATGGAAGTACTCAGGTTGATTGAATCTAAGATTTATATCCGAGCTTTATACTTGAGATTTACGCTGAACACTTAAAACTAAACTTAAACTTTACAAAAAATATGGCAAATCATTCGTCCGCAAAAAAAGCAATCAGAAAAATTGCAAAAAGAACTTTGATAAACAAGCAAAGAATTAGCAGAGTAAAGACATACTTAAAGCAAGCAAATCTTGTAGTATCAGATCCGGCTGCTGAAGTTTCTCAAAAAGCTTCTGCATTTATCAAGGCGCAGTCAGAGATTTCAAGGGCCGCTCAAAAAGGCGCGGTAAATAAAAAAAGAGCTTCGAGGGTTATATCAAGGCTTTCATTATTATTGCAGAAGTCAGCTAGCGTTTAATACCAAAATCCAGGAATTAAACACTAACTGGGAGCATATCAAGAAGTCTACTATATTGTAAGCCTTAAGCGACGAGCGACGACGTAGTGCTTAAAAATTGGACTTGGCATAAAGAATAGTTCTAATTCTAAATACACATAATCCAGAAAACCATGACAAAATATCATGACACAATAGCGGTTTTGAGTTTTTATAGCTTTGTAAACATATCTACACCTGAGATTCTCATGTCAAAAATACTTGCAAATGCTATGAGAAAAAGCATCAAAGGCACTATTTTAATTGCAACAGAAGGGATTAATGGAAGTATTTCAGGAAAGTTTCAACATTTAGAATATTTACTATCATTCCTTAAATCTATCGTTCCTGGCGCTGATATTATACATAAATTTAATTACACGCCGCAGCATCCATTCTCTAAGCTCAAAGTAAAGCTTAAGAAAGAGATAGTAACAATGGGGTTAGAAGAACTTGATGTAAAGGGCCTCAAGGGCGAATATATTGAACCAAAAGATTGGGACGAGGCCATTCTTGATAAAAATGCAATCGTAATAGACACGAGAAATAATTACGAGGTCGCTGTAGGCTCTTTTGAAGGCGCGATTAATCCCCAAACTGACACATTTAGAGATTTTCCAAGGTGGAGCGAGGATAATCTAGAACTTTTGCAAAATAAAAAAATCCTAATGTTTTGTACCGGAGGAATAAGGTGCGAAAAATCAACTGCATACCTTAAATTACGAGGTATAAAGAACGTTTATCACCTAAAGGGCGGCATATTACAATACCTAGAGGATACTGGTAACAAAAATAAACTCTGGCATGGAGAATGTTTTGTATTTGATGAAAGAGTCTCGGTCGATGAAGAACTCGCGCCACAGTTCTTACGTTAGAGAGATAGTATTAAGCTAAATAAAATATATTTACAACAGACCTCCCATAAAACCCGCGCTCAGCATTCCAGGCGCGGATAGTCCTATAAAGTTCCTAGGTAAAGCCGATAAAGTTTATATAGGATTTTGTCCACACCATCACAGAGAATAAAAATTCTTTATTGTATAGTCTTTTAGGTTGGATTAGATACTAGGCGCGAGGAGAGAAGCCTATGAGTATTAGGTGAGCGACGAGTCAACAACGTAGCTAATTCAACATAAAAGACTATTAAGAGTAAAATCAGAGTTAGCCGCTCCTAGATCAACAAAAAATTGACTTTGCCACTTTTGAGTATTAGCAGCTTGTGCGTTTATAGTTATATCCCATGGTGTATAAACCCTTATTGCTCGTTTGCCCCCTTGGCCGTTTTCGCTAAATATGTTTTTCTTTAATAAAATGGCTTTAGGAAATATAAATTCTCCTATGTTGTTATGCTCGGAAACTGCGATTACAACGAAATCAATTTGGTCAGTTTTTTCATATGGGGAGATAATATTATCAACGCCCCTTTTCCATATCGTTACAAACCAACCTGTTTTGGTTGGAGTTTTTTTAGCTATTCTAAATAAAACATTCTTATTTTTCAGAGGAGTGGATCCAGTAACCTTGTCATCTCACGTAGAAAACGGGGATCCAGTAACCTTGTCATCCCCTCGAAGGAGGGGATCCAGTAAATATAATCCTTCTAGATTCCCGCCTGCGCGGGAATGACAAAAAAGGGCGCGGGAATGACAGAGAAGGGCGCGGGAATGACAAAAAAAGGAGACGGGAATGACAGTAGTGAGGACTTAAGCGCTGTTGTCATCCCCTCGAAGGAGGGGATCCAGAAAATATAATCCTTCTAGATTCCCGCCTGCGCGGGAATGACAAAAAAGGGCGCGGGAATGACAAAAAAAGGAGACGGGAATGACAGTAGTGAGGTCTTAAGCGCTGTTGTCATCCCCTCGAAGGAGTGGATCCAGTAAACTTGTCATCCCCTCGAAGGAGGGGATCCAGGACACATAATTCTTCTGGATTCCCGCCTGCGCGGGAATGACAGAGAAGGGCGCGGGAATGACAGAGAAGGGCGCGGGAATGACAAAAAAAGGAGACGGGAATGACAGTAGTGAGGTCTTAAGCGCTGTTGTCATCCCCTCGAAGGAGGGGATCCAGAAAATATAAACCTTCTAGATTCCCGCCTGCGCGGGAATGACAGAGAAGGGCGCGGGAATGACAGAGAAGGGCGCGGGAATGACAGTGTAGGGACGCGGGAATGACAATTATGGTGTCATCCCCGTGAAAACGGGGATCCAGGGAATATTATCCTTCTAGATTCCCGCCTGCGCGGGAATGACAAAAAAGGGCGCGGGAATGACAGTAGTGAGGTCTTAAGCGCTGTTGTCATCCCCTCGAAGGAGGGG
>JANRKH010000061.1:0-8303 GCA_033763595.1 Rickettsiaceae bacterium | reverse complement strand
GACGATTTGACTTAAAAACGCAAAGTGAAGAAGAAACTTCGCGGGACAAGGAAGATTTTCCGTTACCTATTCAGCGTGGTGATGCTGGTTTTGATGAAAATCAAAACTCAGATAGAAGCCTAAGCTCAGAATTAGACTCTACTATAGACTTAACTGGTAACGTAGAACATATATAAACTGATTCATAAGCATCTTATACTAAATCTCAAGGATTCAAATAATTCTAGGAGCAAGTAAGTAAGCATGCTAGCTAGGTCGAAGGCCAGATAGAGTCAAGCATTTAAAAAAAAGAGTTGATATAACCTGCATCAAAAAAATAAAGTCCATAGGCAGGCGCAGTCATACCAGCTAAATTTCTATCTTTTGCTTCTAATATATATTTAACATCTATGGGCTTGATATTACATTTTCCAACTAACACCAATGTACCAATAATATTCCTCACCATGTGGTGTAAAAAACCGTCTGCTTTTATCTTCACTTCTATTTTTTGACCAAATTGATCTTTCGATCTTGCAAATGAAATATATTCTACTGTGCGGATCGCTGATTTTGACTGGCAACTTTTTGCTCTATAAGACGTAAAGTCATGCGTACCCTCTAAATAACCCGCTGCCTCTTGCATGAAATCAAGTATAAGTTTATACCTTATATGCCAGCACCTACCTTGGTCTAGAGCGAGCGGCGCATCTCTATTTTCGATTTTATATAAATATGTTCTTGAGGTCGCAGAATATCTAGCATGAAAATCTCGTTCAACTAAGGAGCATGATAGAATTGAGACAGAATATGGTCTCAAGTAAAAATTCAAGGCGCTAAGCAATTTGACATCTGATATTTCTTTCTGTAAATCAAAATGCGCGACCTGGCCAACCGCATGAACACCTGCGTCAGTTCTACCGCATCCGATAACACAAGTATTCTCACCTGTTATCTGAAATAGAGCATTCTCTAGTACTTCTTGTATTGTTATAGCGTTTTTTTGCTTTTGCCACCCTGAAAAACCACTACCGTCATACTCAAGAATTAATTTATGTCTTTGCATATACTATTATTATTCAAAACAAATCCCGTACTATAAATTCAGTATAAAAATCAAGTCCTATAGTAAGTGCTTTCAAGATGAAGTTTTGCTACTATTTTTGCAATAATACAACAGATTTTTAACTCCAAGATTTATCGATATTTTTCATTTGCAAAGCGTGTAGATTAAGGCTAAACCTTAAAACACTTCAATTTAGCAGATTATAAATGAAATTTTCTAACTTTCTATTTATTTTTTACTTACTGGCATGCACAATGAATACACATGCTACTAACTCTAACAAAGATAGTAATATAGATCGACAAGCGGTGGACAAGGAAAAATATTTCAAAGAAATAATCCAAGACTATAAAGAATATTTACTATCAGTTCCAAAAGACGTTCGTGCAGAAATCGAAGAATTTAGAAGAGAAATGAAAGCATTAAACAAAAAGAAAAGGGACTTATATAAGTCACTAAGTCGAGCTGCGCAGGACTATCTCAAAAATGAGGAATCATTTAGAAGAAAGCTACCTATTGGCAAATTAGAAGAAACTGAAATTGCAAGGTAGACTCGATCAATCCAAGAAAATTATACAATATCTGTATCAGTATCTTTTAGTTTTTGAATCTCGCGATATGCCTGCTCAATTAGCGGTGTAAGCCCTATATTTGCAGCTGCTGATACTAAATATACCATATTTCTTGTGTAATCCGATAATAATTTGTGCTTTTCCTGTGCGTCGTCTTCTGAAATTAAATCTATTTTATTGAGGCACACTATTTCCTTTTTTGTGCTTAATTGGCTTGAATAAGAATCAAGTTCGTTTCTTACGATCTGATAATTTTTTACCACATCCGCACTACTTGAATCTATAAGATGAATAATTACGCTACATCTTTCTATATGCTTTAAAAAATTATCTCCAAGCCCAACTCCAGTGTGCGCTCCTTCGATCAGGCCTGGTATGTCAGCAAGTACAAACTCATCTTCATGAATCTTGACTACTCCAAGACCAGGCTTTAGAGTTGTAAATGGATAATCTGCTATTTTTGGTTTCGCGGAAGTCACAGAAGAAAGGAATGTAGATTTTCCTGCATTAGGCATGCCAACAAGTCCTACGTCTGATAATAGTTTAAGCTTAAGCCATATCCACATTTCTGCGCCTAATTCTCCCTTAGTAGAACGAGATGGAGCCTGATTAGTTGATGTTTTAAAATGAGCATTGCCAAGACCACCTCTGCCGCCCTCTAATATTCTAAATTCCTGATTATCAGCACTAAAATCATATATAAGCATCTCTCCGTCTTCTGAAAAAATTTGTGTACCTACTGGCACTTCTATAACTAAATCATCAGCAGACTTTCCGAATTTATTCTTACCCATGCCATTTTTTCCACTTTCTGCCTTGAAATGTTGTTTATAGCGAAAATGCACTAAAGTATTTAGATGGGTGCTTGACTTAAATATAACGCTTGCGCCCCTGCCTCCATCACCTCCATCTGGCCCTCCCATAGGGGCAAATTTTTCTCTTCTAAAGCTTGAACTGCCATTGCCTCCATCACCGCTTTTAATAAAAATTTTAGCTTCGTCAATAAAATGCATAATATATTATAAACTCAAAAAGTTAATTCATTCCAATTACAAAAGAAACAATAGCAGGTATGTAAAATAATGATATAGCACATGATATTAATATAGTAGTTGCGCTTTTTTCTGGTTTCATTTTCATCAATGAGGATATAACTACCATATTTGAAGCAACAGGAGAAGAAGATAACAAAATTAAAGCTTTATAAACAGACTGACTATACCAGCGCAAAACATAGTTATCAAAAATCACAAATATTATAACTGCTAGAGGGTAGATTATATATTTTGAGAACAAACTAGCTAAAGTAAATTTAATGTCAATCTCAAATTTACTAATTTTTGCAAGGCTAAGACCAATCATAGTCATTCCAAGTATTGAGTAGGTGCTCCGCATATCATTAAGAAACTGATTAAGAAAGCTTGGTAAAGCTAACCCAGCTACACTCCAGCAACTTCCAAGTACAAAAGCAATTAACATGGGCATACGTATAATTTTTTTAAACGCCTCCTTTGCTGTTTCAACTGACCTTAAGCTTATGTAGTATCCAAGTGAAGCTTCGTAAATATTCACGCCAACCGCTGACATAATATATATGCTAAGTGTATAGTCATCAAATATATAGCCTGCTATAGGGAACATAAAAAACCCGGTATTACCTGTTCCTGAGGAGGTTGCAAGTAAATTACGTTCCTGATCGCAAAATCTGCCAGAATAGCAGAAAAAAGTCAAGACTGCAAGAAGAGAGGAAATGGTAAATGATGTTGTTATGATACTAAAATCAGATAGAGAAAGCCTTGTGCTTGCTGGCACAGAAAAAAATACAATAGGAGCTATAAAGTAAAATAGTAAAGCAGCTATATTCTCTGTTTCAATTTTCTTTAATTTTCCGGCAACAAAACCCACAATTACACTCAATAATATTGAGATAATTTTCAGGAAAATCAGCCAGAAAATAGACATTTTGCAAATTGAATTAGTGGTTAGTGAATTATACCAAATTCAAGAATTAAATATAGTAGATTTCTCTCTCCAGTACTAGGTTCTGCGCGCATGTGTAAAACCTGTGATTTCGTTGTTATTTCCCGACTTTGACAGCAAAAATCCCCTAATGCTTTATGTAGCCCAGAGTTGGCTAATTTTTTTATGTTTTTTGTAGTGTACTCTTTTTTATGATTTGACTCTCTGTGTTTTTTGTTATATACTTTTATATTATGTTATGTACTATAGATTATTATGTTTTTAAGGGTTAGTAAGGGTAAATCAAGAGATTATGTTGTAATTGTTAGAGGTTACAGAGATCAGTTAGGCAGGCCAAAGCAAAAAACAGTCAAGAATCTTGGATCATTCAGGAATAATGAAGAGAAAGAGAAGCTTTATCAGATAGGAAAGAAGATCATAAGCAATATGGAAGGCGAGCAAGAAACTTCTTTTAATTTAACAAAGGAATCATCTATTACAGAACTATCTAGGTATAATTGGGCTAGTTCTTTGATTTTAGATAAATTATTCAAGCGATTTAAATTAGACAAAAAACTCGATCAATTAATTAAAGACCGTAAAACACAGTTTGATCTAACAAATCATGTGAAATTTTTGATCGCAAGTAGGTTGCTGAGTCCATCAAGTAAACTCTCATCTTATTTGATACGTGATAAATTATGGGATAAAGGAAGTGAAATAAACTTACATAATCTCTATAGAAGTTTGGACGAGCTTGCAGCTCATGAGTCATCATTAAAAGATCATCTATTTAAATTGACGCAAAAACTTACAGATACTCAAATAGAGGTAGTATTATTTGATGTTACTACACTGTATTTCGAATCGAAAGATTCTGACGAGATTAGAGATTTTGGATATAGTAAAGATTGCAAATTCTCAGAAGTTCAGATAGTCCTTAGTATGATGGTAGATCTCAATGGCAGACCTCTTTCATATGAAATCTTCCCAGGAAATATCTTTGAAGGTAGGACCCTAATTACAAGTATAAATCAACTAAAGCAACAATGTAACATCAAGAAAGTTACTATCGTAGCAGATAGGGGGATGAGCTCTATAGGAAACTTATCAACAATAAAAGATGCAGGATTTGATTTTTGCATCTCGTTCCGAATAAGATCAGCAAGTAAAAAA
The DNA here is from genome assembly GCA_033763595.1 of Rickettsiaceae bacterium. Lineage (GTDB taxonomy): Bacteria > Pseudomonadota > Alphaproteobacteria > Rickettsiales > Rickettsiaceae > JANRKH01. The sequence continues at coordinate 3,551 of JANRKH010000061.1, read as the reverse complement.
TTACAAGAAGAAATCTTAAATGACGAAGATTATAAAGACCAAGATAGTGCAAGTGGAGAAATTATAAAATACAAGATTATCGATAATAACGATAATAGATTACTGTGTATATATTCATCAAAAAGAGCGATTAAAGATAAATTAGATAGAGAAAAACTATTAGAAAAAGCAGAGATTATGCTAAAAAACGGTAGTTATAAAAGAAAATCCGGCCCAAAGAAATATCTAAAAATCGAAGAACATAAGGCTACTGATATATTATACGATAAAGCCGACAATGACTCTAGATTTGATGGTTATTACGCAATTAGCTTTAGCGCAAAAGACGCAAAACCAAAAGATGTAATAGAAGCTTATCATAAACTTTGGCATATAGAATCATCTTTTAGAAGTATGAAACATTTTCTTCAGGCAAGACCTATATTCCACTGGACCCCAAACCGTATAAAGGGGCATATAGCTCTAAACTTTATCTCTCTGATATTTGAGAGAGATCTAGAACTAACCACAAACCTAACTCAGAACAAAATCAGAGACGCAATATACCATATGCAAGCATCAAGAATCAGAATAAACGAAACAGAACTTATTTGCCACAGCAATCTAACACAAGAGATGGAGACTATACTCAAAACACTAAAAATCACGAGACCAATAAGCGCAGTAGTGAACTCATAACAACCTCAAAAACTCTGTATCCCGCATGAATAGTGCATTTGCAGCTTTTGAACTGTCAAAGTCGGGTGTAAAACCTGTGATTTCGTTGTTATTTTCGTCTCAGAGGCCGCATGTATAGCCTGCATGCTACATACACTCACCTTTTCTTTGGCAAAAAATACATATAAACCCTTTAGTTCTGTGCGGAAATACACGCAGAGTACATATCCCTAATTTTTTCCTAAAGCGTGCAAAAAACCTGTACGAAACCTATTTTTATATAAGTCCAATTTGTACCGAAGTTGCTTTATGCCAGAACTATACAAAAAACACTTTTTCGGCAAAATCATGCTAAAAAACTTATTGACAGCTGTTAACGCTATTGTTACTATTCAACTATGAATTACATTGTTCCTTGTTAGTTATATATAGTGCATTAGGTTTAATTCATGTAGTCGATCATGTCGTCAATTGAAAAAACCAAAATTTTTACTCGAGAAAAATATGAAAATAAATCTTAATCTAATACCACTTCTTGGACTGGCCCAGTCTAGTGCTAACACTCATCAAAAATTCAAAGATCAGGACTTTAAACCTCTGTCAAATATTAATCTAGCAACTCTTACATCATCTCAAGGATTTTGGCTACAGGGTATTAACACGAATGATTATACAGGCTCTTCTGTAAGTAACGCAGGTGATGTCAATGGGGATGGTTATTCGGATATGATAATTGGTGCCAGTGGTTATTCTTCTTACGCTGGAAGAGCTTACGTGATATATGGAGGACCAGCTCTTGCTAGTATTAACCTTGGAAGCCTTACATCATCTCAAGGCTTTACGGTTGATGGCATTAACACTAATGATGAGACAGGTGTTTCTGTAAGTAGCGCAGGTGACATAAACAATGACGGCTATTATGATGTAATGATTAGTGCATCTGGTTATTCTTCTTACGCTGGAAGAACTTACATAATATATGGAGGATCAAGCTTACAAAATATTAATCTAGCAAGCCTTACCTCATCTCAAGGGTTTTTGGTGCAGGGTGCTAACAGTAATGATCATTTAGGTTTTTCCGTAAGTAGCGCAGGTGATTTAAACAATGACGGCTATGATGACATGATAATTGGTGCCTATGGTTATTCTTCTGGCGCTGGAAGAACTTACATAATATATGGGGGATCAAGCTTACAAAATATTAATCTAGCAAGCCTTACATCATCTCAAGGATTTTGGGTGCAGGGTATTAACAGCTATGATAATACAGGTTCGTCTGTAAGTAGTGCAGGTGACATAAACAATGACGGTTATGCGGATATAGTTATTGGCGCGCCTTCTTATAATCTTGATAATCGTTACACTGGAAGAGCTTACGTCATATATGGAGGATCAAGCTTACAAAATATTAATCTAGCAAGCCTTACCTCATCCCAAGGATTTTGGGTGCAGGGTATTAACACATATGATCGTACAGGCTCTTCTGTAAGTAGCGCTGGTGATATAAATAAGGACGGATATAGCGATATGATTATTGGTGCGTATGGTTGTTCTTCTTACGCTGGAAGAGCTTACGTGATATATGGAGGACCAGCTCTTGCTAGTATTAATCTTGCAAGTCTTACATCATCTCAAGGATTTTGGCTACAGGGTATTAACACAAATGATTATACAGGTGGGTCTGTAAGTAGCGCTGGTGATATAAATAAGGACGGCTATGATGACATGATTATTGGTGCCGATGGTTATTCTTCTGGCGCTGGAAGAGTTTACGTGATATATGGAGGCGCTACAATAAATCCAACTCTTGCACCTATTACAAATCCTTCTTCTGGTCCTACAGCGAAGCCAACTTTTGCGCCTAGTACAAGTCCTTCTTCTGGTTCTACTCTTGGTCCTACAGCGAAGCCAACTTTTGCACCCACTCAAATTCTAACTCCGGCCCCAACATCCCCGACCCAAATGCCAACTCCTCCGCCTAGTACAAGTCCTTCTTCTCTTCCTACTCTTGGTCCTACAACAAGTCCAACGTTTGCCCCAAGTCAATATTTTCTAGTTACTTGTAATTCAGGACAAATAACATGCTTTGGCACTTCACTCAATGATCATTTTTTTATTAAAACTCAAAATAATGTTCTTGTTACTGGGGGTGCAGGAAATGATTTATTTTCTATCTATAAAAACACTAATTCTAATTCCATAATCATTACTGACTTTAATTTGAACGGCGAAATTGATTTGATAGATTTGAGTGACTTTAGTTATAGTTTTGCTGATTTATCAACAAAATATAATCGTATAACTAATGATGTAACTATTTTTCTCCCAGACGGACAAACTATCATACTACAAAACCAAAACTCCGATGTTACAAAAGCTGATTTTACCGGTTTAGTTGCTGCTTCTCCTACTCTTGCTCCTGTTACTAGCAGTAGAGAGACTGGATTAAGTGGCGCAATCATAGGTTTAATTTCAGGTGGAAGCGGGGGGGTAGCAATAGTTGGTCTTGTTGTTGCTTGCTCTAAATCTTTGTGCATTAGAGCTTTTGATAAGTGGCATCATAGAATACCAGAAGCTTTACCTGGATTTAACTTTGTAAATATGATTTTGTATCCTTGCTCGCTTATGTATAAAAAAGCTTATGTTGATGAACTTTTCCTAAGAGAAGCAATCAAGCTACAAAAACAAGATATAAACAATGAAAAAGAAATAAATAACAACAAAGACTTTCCTGATATTTGGCTAATGCACGATATCAAGTTCGATAATCCTCTGCTTAATGATATATACCATAGTAAATATAGTAAATCAGAATCTATAAGCTTATTGAGAGATTTTAATCAAAACTCAGTCTCTCAGAACATAGTGTCTCAAAACTCAGGAATGTCTGAATC
>JANRKH010000060.1:0-2141 GCA_033763595.1 Rickettsiaceae bacterium | reverse complement strand
TTATAATAATATATATGTATATTAATTTATAAAAAGGTTTGTTTAATGAAAAATAGCTCCTTAAAAATTAAAGAAAATGGTTTCGTCAATAGAACAAAAGAAATTTGCGATGCATTATTCAGGTCTCAAGACAAGGAGATTGAGTATCACACCTTATTTAAAATCTTGCATATGGAAGATACTGATCTGAATGCAACATATAACCACACCACACCATTAATTGCACTTTGTAGAGCTGGTCATTTAAATGGGGTTAAGCTCCTTCTAAACAGAGGGGTTAATATAGATAAAAAGGATCATTTCGGGCAAAGCGCAATTTCATGGGCTTGCGATTATGGACATAGAGATATTGTAAAATTACTCATAAATTCAGGAGCAGAACTATCCAAAGAACATCAGATTGCAGGGAATGCTCTCTTTAGAACTGTAAGTGGATATGATGCAGAAATAACTAAACTTGAAGAACATAAACACAATTTCACAAAAGGTGAGTATGATACAAAGCTCAGCATCATAAAAACTAATTACGGCTCTATTTTGCAAGCATTATTGGGACTTGATCACCCGTTATATAGCCCATTAGGAGAAAAATCAATCCCATTATATATGCAAGAAAATTTTGATATGCTAAGTGCAGTTCATAATGACGGATTTTTTGCATATGACGATACTTCTAACCTCAGTTTGACGTAAGAAAATAAGAAAGGCGACAAAGAATAAGCAATCTTTTGAAAAACCAGATAGATTGTTAGATTTTTTGTTTGTAATAATTAAGGATTTTGAGATCGCTAATTGGATGAAATATCCCGTCTCAAATTATAATAATTGGATCACCCGGACACAATTATAAACACGTTCCTAATACAAGTAAAGCAACTCAAGTCCTAAAACTCCTTATTCAAAAAATAAAAAAAAGCACCAACAGACTATATCATAGCAACTATTGCAACAAGATCTTTATCTACTCTACTAGAATCACAAAATTCACTTGCCCGAGATGCTCTTCCTTTACTTACCCCCCTGCTTAAGGACTGGGACGAAGGCGTAAGAAAAGCTGCTGCAAATATTTTTTCTCAAATATCAGAATACTTAACCACTTATCTCAGTCTTACATCTAACCTCAGTTTGACGTAAGAAACTCCTGTAAACCTTATATACAAAGGGCTTTAGTTACAAAATACTCTTGATTTTATAGCGGAGCGCAATAAATTACTAATTTTATGTTCAAGTAAAAGGTAATGATATGACGCTCCTGGAAGATATATTCTGTGCAATTGATGATTTTTGCAAGAGTTTTGATAATAAATCGCATTATTTTTTAGCAAGTAATTCCGATAAGAAGCGGAAAAAGAAATGCCGAATATGTTTATCAGAAATCATGACAATACTTGTTTTGTTTCATATGAGTGGTTACAGAACCTTCAAGGATTTTTATATAGGCTGCGTACTGAAGGACTTAAGAAAATATTTTCCAAATATGATCAGTTATCCAAGGTTCGTCCAGCTTATAGAGCATGCTCTAATGCCTCTTACCATATTCTTTACAGGTCTTAGAGGCAAAGAAACGGGAGTATATTTTGTCGACTCGACCACTATAGAAGTATGTCATATTAAACGAGAAAAAAGGCACAAAGTATTTAAAGGACTTGCCACTAAATCAAAAGGTTCTATGGGCTGGTTCTTTGGATTTAAACTACATTTAGTCATTAACAATTTAGGAGAAATTATGAGTGCAAAACTAACAACAGCAAATACAGATGATAGAAAACCAGTTCCAGATTTAGTAAGCTCTTTAAATGGATGGCTATTTGGAGATAAGGGGTATCTTGGAAAAAATCTCATGGAAAAATTAAAAGAGCAGTCCATAGATATATTCACCAAAGTAAAAAGAAATATGAAAAAGAGAATGATGACCATCGGGCAAAAATTCTATTTATCCAAAAGAGGATTAATAGAAACTGTAAACGACCAGCTCAAAAATCTATGTCAAATAGAACATACAAGACACAGAAAACCCGCAAATGCATTCGCAAATCTTATAGCAGGCCTCATCGCTTATTGCTTCCGCCCAAGGAAGCCATCGATTAGAATTAGCAATAAATTACAGCAGGAATATATGGCTCTTACGTCAAACTGAGGTT
>JANRKH010000059.1:0-8035 GCA_033763595.1 Rickettsiaceae bacterium | reverse complement strand
AACTAATTAGAGGCTTATTTTGCATTTATTGTGTAATTTATTGTGTAATGATTTAAGTATTAATTGATATGAGGATTTAAGTTTATGTTCTTATCTTATCTTACCTTAAGATTCTACCACCAAAATGAGATTTGGTCAATTATGTACTTATACACAATAACAAGACACATACAACGACAGAAGAATTTTATCTTAGATGTATATGGAACTGTGCAAATAAAAATAGTAATTTTTGCTGGATTTAATATAGCTACTATTTATAATACAGAGGATGAAAATAATATATGTTTATGGATAATTCAAAAAATACAAATATCGATTTCAATGTCAGAACCAATACACGTTTAAACCCTCGCCTTCAGCAAGGAGAGCGTCGAAATAACAAAAATTCTTCATTTATTGGAGAGGTAAAGTCTCTCATTTACATAATTATACTTGCTTTAAGCATAAGAATTCTAGTTTTTGAACCTTTTTACATACCTTCTGACTCAATGAAAAAGACTCTTATAAATGGAGACTATATTTTCTCAACCAAATATAGTTATGGTTATAGTAGACATTCATTTATAATTAGTACAAATTTATTTTCAGGAAGATTTTTGGAGGCGCCTCCAAAACGTGGAGATGTGATCATTTTTCGCCCGCCACATCAAATGCATGAACGTTATATAAAAAGATTAGTTGGATTACCTGGTGAAAAAATTGAAATAAAAAATAGTATAATATACATAAATGACATACAGGTACAGACGAATATTATAAGAACATACGAGGAAAATGGGGTGATATTTGATGAATATAAAGAAACTTTATCAAATGGCGTTTCTTATTTTACTAGGCATATTAGAGAGTCTGAACACGCGAGTAACTTGGACCATCTATATGTTTCAAAAAATTCAGGACCATTTTTTATACCAGAGGGACATTACTTCTTCTTAGGTGATAATAGAGATCAATCTGGCGATAGTAGATTTGAGCTAGGATTTGTTCCTTTTGAAAATTTTATTAGTAAAGCACGTTTCGTATTTTTTTCTTTTGGCGAGCCCTTAATTTTGGACAATCCACTAGCGTTTGAACAGATCACGCAAGTTTGGAAGTGGATATCATCCTTTAAATATCAGAGATTTTTTTTAACTAGTTTATATGATACAGATAGACCAAAAGGATCTTAAATTAATATGCGAAGTTGAAAGAGAAATTTCGTACGAGTTTAGCTCTAAATTAATCATCATGGAAGCACTGACTCATCCATCTTACAAGGATATTAGAAAAAAGAGTACTAATTACGAAAGGTTGGAATTCCTAGGAGATTCCGTTCTGAATTTAGTGATAAGCGAGCTTTTATTCAGAAAATATGAGCAAAAATTCGAAGGAGATTTGTCTAAACTAAGGTCTAAGCTAGTTTCATCCTCTGCGATTTCCAGCATAGCGCAAAAAATTAATCTAGGTGACAAGATTTTTATGTCTAAAGGAGAGGAGTCAAATGGCGGAAGATATAATAAAAGAAACCTAGAAAATGTCCTAGAAGCTATAATAGGAGCCGTTTACCTTGACAGTGGATTGAACAATGTCAGAATAATAATCGAAAATCTTTGGACTGAGTTACTAAGGCACAATGACAATTTAGAACAAGATTCAAAAACTTTTTTACAGGAATGGGCTCATAAAAACGGATATGGCGCACCAGAATATACATCAATATCAATAAAAGGACCAAGTCATGCGCCAGATTTTGAGATAAAAGTATCTATTGACTCAAAAAGATCAGCTGTCGCTAATGGCAAAAATAAAAAAGAAGCAGAGCAAGCAGCCGCATCTAAATTCATCAAACAATTCATAATAGAAAATAGACCTCTTCAGAAACCCGCTCCTGGCAAGCAAGTGCCAGAAGCGCAAGGAACGGAGGAAGACCGGAGTGTACATAAGGTACATGAGGGTCCTGCTACATGCGCGTCGAGGCAATTGAAGCTAGGAATAGAGTTTCCGGAGGGGTCTAATGATTCAAAATAAATGGATTGAACTTAGTATATCATCAATTGCTGTAGCAGGCGTTTTTTCGATATTAATCGTTATCCTCAGAACTCCAATTTGGGCGGGGTTATTTGATGAGTCAGTCTTTAAAACCGCTCTGATCATTCATGTTGATTTGTCTGTGCTATTTTGGATGGTAACTTTTATGATGATGATAATGTCAGGTGGAATAACAGAAAAATGGGAGTATATCATAGGTTTACTACAAAATTTCTTATTTTTAAGTTTAGTCCTAATTTGTAGTTCAATTTTTTTTGGCGAAAAGAAACCTTACTTGAATAATTATGTACCTATTCTACATAATATTTTCTTTATTGTAGCTATAGGAATTTTCTTTTCATGTTTTACGATAATCTCGTTTATTTCGTCAATAAGCGATAAGTCTAACTTAAAATCTATAGGTATCCTTGGAGTAGCTACATCCATATCTTTTGCTATTTCTGAGTACAAGCTCACTTTGCTTGATTACCAAATAGATACTCATCATTTTTATGAATTATTATTCTGGGCACCAGGTCATATACTTCAGTTTTTATTCGTAGACGGACTCATCGTCACTTGGTATTATTTCTTTAGTGGAGCGAATAAATACATACCACTTTCTCTTATTCTTTGGTTAAACACTTTACTTGCAACTCCAGTATTAATACCACAACTATATCTTGCAATTGACAGTGAATATTATATCTCTTTTTTTACAAATCATATGCGCATATTTGGGGGCATTAGCTTTTTACTTGCAATGACGAGCATGATAATTGCTTATTACGAGTATTATTATTTAAACTACTCACAAATATATAGCACATATTTCAATATCAGCACTCTTCCCTCACATTTTAAAAGCAAATTCAACTCTAAGTCTATAGACACCACAAACAATTCATCATGGCAAGTCCGCGAAGATATTTCTATTACTAAGTTAAAATCATACTCATTTATCTTCTCGCTCTTACTTTTTTTAGTGGGCGGAATAATTGGATTATTAATAAATAGCATTAATCTTGTTGTGCCTGCGCATTATCACGGCTCAATAGTTGGCATCACTATAGCTTTTATGGGTTATATTTATCTAAAAACTAATCAGTTATACTGCAAAATCAATTTTAGACTCGCGATTTGGCAAATTCAGATTTACTCATTTGGGCAAATAATTCATATACTTGCCCTCGCATATTCAGGCGGATACGGAGCGCTCAGAAAGTCTCCTGGGGCAATTTTGCCTGCTAGCGCAAAAATATCTATGGGAATTATGGGACTTGGAGGATTAATTGCTATTGCAGGAGGTTTACTTTTTGTTTATATTTGCGCTCGCAGCATAGTAACATATAAACTCAAAATTAATGACACAAATAACAAAAGAAGAAGCGATTGATGCAATCAGAATAATATTGGAATATATTGGCGAAGATGTAAATAGAGAGGGACTTATAAAAACCCCAGAAAGGGTTATAAAAAGCTATGAAGAGCTTTTTTGTGGCTATAAAATAAACCCAGAAGATATTTTTGGAGAATCTTTTACTAATAACTACGCATTCGAAAATATAATACTCCTTAGAGATATAAAGTTCGCATCTCTATGTGAACATCATATGCTTCCATTTGTTGGGACTGTTGATATTGGATATATACCAGGCAAAAAAATTGCAGGAGTAAGCAAGCTTGCAAGGGTGGTTGAGGCATTTTCACGAAAACTGCAGATGCAGGAAAGACTGACTATTCAAATTGCTAATTTCCTACACGATGCAATAAAAACTAAGGGCGTTGCAACTAGAATTAGAGCTTCTCATTTGTGCATGTCTATGAGAGGAGTTAAAAAGGAAGCAACCGTGATGGAAACTTTCCATTTTACTGGTATTTTCGCAAGCGAACATGAAAAAAAACAAGAATTCATGTCACTGACTAGATAAGAAAAATAAATATATGAGATTATCACAACTTTTTTTACCTTTAATAAAAGAAATACCTTCTGAAGCGCATATTGCGTCTCATGTATTAATGCTTAGGAGCGGAATGATAAGGCAAGCCGTCTCAGGAATATATAGCTGGCTACCTCTTGGTCAGATAGTTCTCGAGAATATTCAAAAGATCATAAGAAAACATCTAAACAACATAGGGTGCCAGGAGCTTATAATGCCTTGTATTCAACCAGCACATATCTGGCATGAATCTGGCAGATTCAACGCATACGGACCAGAGATGCTCAAAATAAAGGACAGAAGCGAACATGATCTTCTTTTTAGCCCAACAAACGAGGAGCTTATAACTGATATCTTTAGATCATCGGTCAAAACATACAAAGAACTTCCAAAAATACTCTACCAAATACAATGGAAATTCCGTGATGAAATTAGACCAAGGTTTGGAGTGATGAGAGGAAGGGAATTTTTGATGAAAGACTCATATTCATTTGATTTAACCAAAGAAGATGCACTAAGATCATATAATTTAATATTTGAGGCATATTGTAATATATTTAAAGAAATAGGTTTAAATTTTGTTGCAGTAAAGGCTGACTCAGGACCAATAGGAGGTGACCTTAACCACGAATTTCATGTGATTGCAGAGACAGGAGAAAGTGCGATATATTTTGATGAAAAATATGAGGAATTACTATCCAGCGAAAAACTTGATATCTCAAAGATACAGAATTTATACGCACGTACAGATGAAACTATTGAGGACAAAGATTCGTCTATTGAGGGTATAAATATTAAGCAAAAAAGAGGAATAGAGGTGGGTCATGCGTTCTATTTTGGCACAAAATACTCAAAATCCATGAACGCAAGCGTAAATGACAATGCGGGAGCAAGTATACACCTTGAGATGGGTTCTTACGGAATAGGCGTTTCAAGACTTGTCGGTGCAATCATCGAGACTAATCACGATGAAAAGGGTATAATTTGGCCTTTAAGCGTAGCTCCGTTTGAAATATCTGTTATAAACCTAGGAGTAAATGATGATAAATGTAGCGCGGAATCTAGAAGAATATATGATACACTAAACTCTTTAGGAGTGAAAGTCTTACTAGATGATACAGACAAAAGCCCTGGCAATAAATTTGCAATAAATGATTTAATAGGAGTGCCTTATCAGGTAATAATTGGAAAGAAAAATATCGAAACAAATATAGTTGAAATGAAAAACAGAAGAACAGGCACTATTGAACAAATTGATGTATCAAGGATTTTCGACTATATATTAAAATTGCTAAATAGATAAATGTAAGGTAGTATCTTGCACAGGTTCACTCAAAATAATTCAATAATGAATGATATAAAAGAATTTACATTAAACGAATCCAAATTTGAGTTTAATAAACAAACGGCGGATGACCCTGCGCCGCTTAGTCTAAAATTTTGTGTTATCATTGCACTAAGATATTTTAGCGCAAAAAAAACTAACAAGCTTGTGTCTTTTATCTCAATCTTCTCTCTTCTTGGCGTTATGCTTGGAGTTGCGGCACTTATAGTCGTTATGGCTGTAATGGAAGGTTTTCATATTGAGTTTACATCAAATATGATAGGACTTGGAGGAGATATTACAATTACAAGACCAAAGGGTCTTTTTATCGCAGATCATAAAGATTTGTCTGAAAAAATAAAAACTCTACCAGGGATAACTGCCGCAATACCACAAGTGCAGGAAAAAGCACTAATAGTTTCAAAGTCGAATTCTAATGGGGCTATTGTGAGAGGCCTTAGAGATGTCGATATCAAAAATAAACCGGCTATTTCTGATAATCAAGTCGCTGGAAGTTTGATGGATATATATGAAAAGAATGGCGCAGCAATTGGCAAGGAACTCGCAATAAACCTAGGACTAAGAGTCGGGGATGAATTTGCTATTTTAGTACCAAATAACGTAAGCACAATAATAGGAAATCTACCGCGAAAAAAAACCTTAAGAGTCTCATGTATTTTTTCAAGCTCCATGTATGATTACGATTCTTCTACGATCATCATCTCTTTAGAAAATGCCCAAAAAATTTTCTCCCTAGATAATCTTGTGAATATAATAGAAATACATACACAAGATGCTGACAATGCAGAAACATTTGCAAAAAACATTAGTGAGTATCTAATGGATAATTTAGGTGATAGCTACTATGTATCAACCTGGATGGATGCTAACCAGCAATTTTTAAATGCGTTAAAAATTGAAAGAGTAACAATGTACACAATTTTATCCTTAATCATAATAGTTGCGGCATTTAACATAATCTCAAGTCTCTTTATGCTTGTACATGAAAAGAAAAAAGATATTGCCATACTCAAAACCATAGGAGCTTCTAAAAGACAAATACTTACTATATTTGTAATTAATGGCTCACTAATAGGACTGATAGGCACTTTTCTTGGAGTTGTATTTGGTATTTTATTTGCAAATAATATTGATAATATAAGAATTTTACTTGAAAATCTTGGCGACATAAGCATTTTTAATTCAGCTATATATATGCTTTACCATCTACCGTCAAAAATTGTTGTAAGTAATATTATTTCAGTCTCTGCAATGAGCCTTTGTTTATGCGTCGTTGCAACTATTTATCCGGCTCTTAAAGCTGCAACTATTGATCCTGCAGATGCAATTCGAAACGATTAAACTACCATGAGTGAAATTTTAAGACTAGAAAATATTAGCAAAGACTATATGCAAGGATCAGATCGGATTGAGGTACTAAAATCTGCAAGTCTTACAGTAAGAAAATCTGAAATAGTCTCAATTATCGGGTCTTCTGGTAGCGGAAAATCTACTTTGTTACAAATAGCAGGCTTACTAGATGCAAAATTTGGGGGAGATATTTATTTTCTGGGCAAAAGAGTCAAGATTCTTAAAGACTCCGAAAAAAGAATATTAAGACTTTCAAAGATAGGATTTGTGTATCAAAGCCATCATCTTTTAAATGATTTTGACGCTAGAGAAAATGCTGCGATGCCAGCCCTCATAGCAGGGGAAGAGTTCGATGAGTCAACAAGCAGGGCTGATAAATTATTAAAAGAACTTGGGTTGTTCGATAGGCGATTCAATTTTCCAGGTCAACTATCCGGAGGAGAGCAACAAAGGGTTGCAATAGCTCGAGCTATGTTTAATTCACCGGACTTAATTCTAGCAGATGAACCTACTGGTAATCTCGACAAAGTATCCGCTAAACTTGTGTTTGACTTACTCATTGAAATTGCAAGATCAAACTCGATAACCGTTATCCTCGTAACTCATGATGCAAATATTGCTAAAAAAGCAGACAGATGTTTTGAACTTGCATCAGGAGATCTAATAGAAATCTAATACTAATACCACATCCCATTCTTAACTACTTATCGTATAGCTCACCTTTTACCTAACATCTATTAGACTTCGTTACTTTCTCATAGTGTTATTTAATTCTTAAGATTTGTTATAATTTCTATCACAGGAATATATATAGCTTGAATCACAAGAGTTGTATTTGAAAGACGTGTGTTTGAAACTTAAATGATACATTTACCTGCAGATTTCTATTGAAATCTCTTTTATAAATTGTAAAATATCTTTAAGAAACATAATCTCTTTAAAGAAAATAATCTTAGAAAGAAAATAATCTTAGAAAGAAAATAATCTTAGAAAGAAAATAATCTTAGATTTTGTAATAAATGGCAAAATATATATTTAAAATTATGGCTAAAAGAAAACTATCAGATCCACAATCATTATCAGCTGCTGCATCAATAGCTTCATCATCATTACCAGGGGCATCAAAGCACTCATCATTAGCAGATACATCATCATCATACTCACCATCAAAGATCCGAAGTTCTTTCGAAACTTATCAAGTGATTAATGACACATTACAGGAGAGATATGCAGATCCTACTTTAGATGTTACATTTAAGATGTTATTTTGTAGTAATGAGAATAAGGACATACTGATTAGTCTTGTAAATAGTTTACTTGAATTTGAGGGAGACAGAGAAGTAGTAGAAGTGTCAATAGAGTCTCCAGAACTACGTACATCTTATATCTC
>JANRKH010000058.1:0-12880 GCA_033763595.1 Rickettsiaceae bacterium | reverse complement strand
CCGTACTCCCCAGGCGGAGTGCTTAACGCGTTAGCTTCGAGACCGAAGATTAAATCTCCAATATCTAGCACTCATCGTTTACAGCGTGGACTACCAGGGTATCTAATCCTGTTTGCTCCCCACGCTTTCGCGCCTCAGCGTCAGTATTGGTCCAGATGATCGCTTTCGCCACCGGTGTTCCTCCTAATATCTAAGAATTTCACCTCTACACTAGGAATTCCATCATCCTCTACCATACTCTAGTTATTTAGTTTTGAGAGCAGTTCCAGGGTTGAGCCCTGGGCTTTCACTCCCAACTTAAAAAACCGCCTGCGCGCTCTTTACGCCCAGTAAATCCGAATAACGCTAGCCCCCTACGTCTTACCGCGGCTGCTGGCACGTAGTTAGCCGGGGCTTCTTCTGTTGGTACCATCATTATTTTCCCAACTGAAAGAGTTTTACAACCCTAAGGCCTTCATCACTCACGCGGTATTGCTGGATCAGGCTTTCGCCCATTGTCCAAAATTCCCCACTGCTGCCTCCCGTAGGAGTCTGGGCCGTGTCTCAGTCCCAGTGTGGCTGATCATCCTCTCAGACCAGCTAAAGATCGTAGGCTTGGTAGGCCATTACCCTACCAACTACCTAATCTTGCGCGGGCTCATCTATCAGCAATAAATTTTTCCTCTTTCGAGCGTATCCGGTTTTAGCGTTTGTTTCCAAACGTTATTCCGAACTGATAGGTAGATTCCCACGTGTTACTCACCCGTCTGCCACTAACTAATTTGAAGCAAGCTCCAATTTAGTCCGTTCGACTTGCATGTGTTAAGCATACCGCCAGCGTTCATTCTGAGCCAGGATCAAACTCTCAAGTTTGAAACCTGTCATTACATTATTCTTTAATTGACAAGAAAAATCGCTTGTCGCTACCTTTGTATATTCATTTACTTTTAAACAGCTCTAAGCACGCTTACGCTTGCTCAAGGTGAAGATACTTATACGGAATTAGTCTTGCAGTGTCAATAGTATTTTTAAAAATTTTTTATATAATCTGCTTCATATTTCTAGAATGCAGAAATTTATTGAAGTTTGAGCTATTTACAAATCAAGTTTCAAACTTATATATGGGGAAAATTTAGGCATTTAAATCACTAACTTCTTTGCTGCACTGATTGCCTCTTCTGTTATAATTTTACCTGAAAGCATTCTTGCAATTTCTTTAGTTTTTTGTTCGTGATTTAAAATCACAGCTGAAGATTCTGTATGATTATCATAAGTTTTTTTTGTCACTAAAATATGATGGCCTGCTTTTGATGCAACTTGGGGCTGATGAGTAATAACAATCACTTTGCATAAAGTGGAAAGTTTTTTGAGTTTTTCACCAACGCTGTCAGCTACCCTCCCGCCAACTCCAGTATCAATTTCATCAAAAACTATCAAAGGCATTCTAGAGCTTGAAGCAAGAAGTGTAATTTGCAGAGCAAGCATAAGCCTTGCCATCTCACCTCCTGATGCGATTTTGTCTATTGGCATCAAAGGAGAACCAGGATTAATTGAGGCCTCGAATCTCACAACATCTAAACCCCGAGGTCCATAATTATCATTATCTTGCGTCTGAACTTGAACATTAAATTTGCAATTTTGCATATAAAGTTCTCCAAGTTCAGTATTTACCTTTTCGGTTATTTGTCTCGATATAATATATCTTTCAGATGATAGTTTAAGCGCCTTATCAGTATATTGTTTTTTGAGTAACTCAAGGTTTGAGCTTAGTGTTGTTAGATTATTATCTATATCATCATAATTTGCGATATCAGACCTTAGCTGCTCAATTTTTTGACCTACATCATTTTCATCCAAATTATACTTTTTTAGCAAGTTTTTTATTAAATACAGTCGTTCCTCTATTTTCTCAATATCATCATCTGTCATCTCATTTTCAATCAAAGATTCGAGCTTGGATTCTGCTTCTGCAATTTTACTGATTGCCTCATCTAAGTCTTTTGTGATGGAGTCGAATATTTCTGAGTTTTCTGTTCTTGTAAGTCTTCGTAAAATAGATGCTAAAGTGTCAATAATACTAGCATTTTTTATGTTAGTTAAAGCATCAGATATGAGCTCGACTTTTTTTGCAATTTTTTTTGCATTAAGTTTCTTTGAGGTTAATTCGTCTAGCTCATTCTCTTGAATCTTTGCAGACTCAAGCTCAAAAAGCATATGCTTTAGATAATCTAACTCACGTGCCTGTGCTTCTTTTTTGAGCCTTTTTTCTATGATTTGGCCTTCTGTAGTTTTGATATTTTTACTTATTGCGATCACATCATCAAGCAAGTCTTTATTGGGTATAAAATTATCTAAAAAATCCATATGATAACTGGTTTTGAAGAGCTCACTGAAGGCTGATTGAGCGTATATTGATATTAATTTTTCTGAAACTAAATCTAGTATTTTTTGAGTGACTGGCTGATTATTCAAAAAGCATCGCTTCTTGCCAGAACTGTATATTATACGCATTATTGATAATTCAGCATCTTCGACAATTATTCCGCTATCAGCTATTATGCTTGATATTTCTGGATCTAAGTCAAAAGTCATTGAAACTTGGGCAAATTCTTCAGAAGGTCTGATTATATTCGAGTTACCGCTGCCATACATACAAAACTCCATGGCGTCTAATATCAAAGATTTACCAGACCCAGTTTCACCTGTTACGCAGGATAACCCATTCTGAATCTCTATATCAATCTCCCTTATTATAACAAAATTCTTTATGTATAATCTATTTAGCACTTAAGTACTCTGTTAGAATAGGTGCAATCGCATAAAATAAGCAAGCGGCAAATAACGCCGCCAGAAGATCATCGAGCATCACAGCTACCGCCCCTGTCATTTTTTGGTCTATATAGTAAATTGGCCATGGTTTTATTATATCCATCAATCTAAATAATAAAAATGGCAGTAAAAAATAATATAAAAAAAGATAATAATTTAGACTAACATAGCCTTCCTGAAAAAACGCATATGAAAATATTGAATATGGCAATGTTAAGATTAAGGTGAGAATTTGGCCTGCTATTTCATCTATTACAACCTCTTTTGGATCTTTACTTGCATTGTTTTGCAAATATAGTCCAACGAGATAAGTTCCAGTAAAAATAACAATCATTAGAAATATGATTAACAAGATCCATATGGTGATTATCTCTTGCATTATAGGCAAGAGTCCTGGTATATCTATTTTTGGGCCAATTAAAAATAACAGAAATAATAAGCCGTAAAAAATTGGAAATGCTACAAGCGAACCAAAAGTGCCTGGGGCTGCGGGGATAAGACCAAACCAAAAACCTGTAACAATAAATTTTATAATTATATTATTCATATTATAAATCACACATTATGAGCTACAAAACGTATAATATCAATCAAACGAATAATAAGCAAGCTGTTGCTCTTGGATATGACGCAGCCCAGGATTCAGCGCCAAAAGTAATTGCAAATGGAAAGGGGTTAGTTGCTGAGCAAATTATTGATATGGCAAAAAAGCATAATATTCCGATAAAAAATGATAAAGCTCTAATGCAGTTACTTTCGGCTCTTGAGATAGATGCCCTGATTCCACTGGAAGCTTATGAAATCGTTGCTGAAATTTTATATAATATATATAAAGCAAACAACTCTGTAAGTCAAAAGGATGAGGGCGGCTAAAGCACCACTAAAGTATAAATTTTCACTATTTTTGCTGGCGCCATAAATGAGATTCTTACTATATCTAGCCCAATAAGCTGATTCTATAATGACCATATCGTTATCACTGGTCAAATTCTAGCATTCCTTTAAGCTCTAAGACCGTGCTATCATAGCCATTATCGTTCAGTTCACCCATAATATGCTCTCAATCTATATCATATATATCATTGTTCGCTATCGCAAATTCAACTATAGATCTATCGTCACATTCAGATAAAACCAAATCCGTAGGATCTTCTGACATGAATCTAAGGTGCCTAATATCTTGGTTATACCTTTCTAAAATTTCTGATCTTGAATATCCAATTTCTTCTGCACTTGATATTTCATTTTTATCAGGGTCAGGAGCTGTCTCGGCTAGCACTTTATCTGCCTTGCTCAAAAACACATCAACTACTTGACTAGCTTTCATAGAAGAAACTGCACTCAAATTCTCGGCTGCTCGCTTAGTAACTACTAAAGATTCAGTAAATGCATTACTTAGTGCTTCTAACTCAGTATCTTTGGCCTGTGTTTTTATATATCCCAAATATCCATCTTTAAGGTTTGTTAGGCATGGTTTTTTGAGAGTCTCGAATTCTTCGAGCGTTTTGCCTAGGTTAATAATAATATATCCGTAATTACTTCCGCTTGGAAATATGCTTTGGATAAAATCACTGCAATTGCCGCCACATACACCTTTATTATAATAGCAAGGCTTCAGCTCAGACCACATTTTCACAACAGAATTCGTTGATTCAAGATAATTCCCATATTCTTGAGCTTGCTTTGTAAGATTCAGCAATATTTCGTATTTTTTGTCAGTATTAGATTTACTTGATTCGCTTGGCCTTTTAATGCCACCTTCTTTGAAATCCTCTTGCATGTGTTTATCCAGTACTTCTCTCATAAGAATTCTCTCTGTATGTCCTAGAGAGTTCTTCTGAAGGCCATGAGTTGTAACTGATTCTGAAATGCCACTATATGGCCCCTGCAAGGAATCGCCATTTTTATTAAATAATTGCACTGCACCGGCATTCCTCTTATATTCATTATCTTCAAGAAACTCCCCTTTATCATTGAACCTGGTCGAATAAAAAGCTTTCGATAAATCAAAATATCTCGGTCCCGTCATTTGGCTTTCTTCGGTAAATATCGTCTTTGGATTATAAAAATCGACTGATACAACTTCACTAATTTTGCTTGCGACCGATGGGTCGTCGTCTGATTTTGATAATGTTTTATTTTTCATACAACCTACTATTTTTTGTTCACTTAACTTTAGGTTGATAGTAAAACTTTCTTTATAAATTTCAACAATTTTTTTAACAATAAAAATAATCTAATCAAAAAAATTCATTGATGAGAGATATTATAGCATTCGCATCTGTTTCTAGATTTATTTTTGACCTAAATTGATTAGACATATGTATGCCCGATGAATACCATCCTAGATGCTTTCTTGCGATTTTGACTCCGGCATCCGTGCCATACAAACTCAGCATATCTTCAAAGTGGGATAGTATAATTTCTTTTTGATCCTCAGGGTCTTTGACGATGTTTTTGCCCATAGTCTCAAGAAAATTAGCTACTTGCCCAGGAAACCATGGTCTTCCATAGGCACCTCGTCCAATCATCACACCATCAGCGCCTGATAATTCGAGAGCCTCAAGTGCCTTTTCAAAAGATATTATATCGCCATTAACTATAACAGGTATATTAACGGACTTTTTTACATTTTTCACAAAAGACCAGTCAGAGCTACCAGAGTAAAATTGACACCTTGTTCTTCCGTGTATCGTGACCATCTGTATGCCCGCCTCTTCTGCCATCTTTGCTATTTTTGGCGCATTAAGGTTTGCACTATCCCATCCCATTCTCATCTTTAACGTAACTGGTATTTTTACAGCTTTCACTGTATGTTCTAGTATTTTCTGGGCTAAATCCTCGTCTTTCATGAGAGCTGAGCCTGCATAACCGTTTACAACCTTTTTTGCAGGGCATCCAAAGTTAATATCAATAATCTTTGCCCCTGAATCTTCGCAGATTTTTGCAGCATCTGCCATCACGTCTGGTTCAAAACCTGCAAGCTGAACGCATGAAGATGATACATCATCCTCTATAATTTTACATTTTTGTAGTGATTGTCTGCTCGATGCAATCAGGGCCCTTGAAGCAATCATTTCAGATACAACAAGGCCAGCTCCGAATTTTTTCGCAAGCTTCCTGAATGGAAGGTCAGTTACGCCTGACATAGGAGCAAGAATCACTTTTGAATTTATCTTCACATTTCCAATCTTGATTGTCATTTTTTGTAATAATATTTGTGTAAAAATTTTATTCTCAATTTTCTTGCAATAGCTTTCCTAGTCCAAAGAATTAAAAGATTCTCGGTCCTGTATCATCAGATCATAAGAAGAAACGATCTAAATATTCAAATATATTATACCAAATCCCAGATTAAATAATACTAGGAGCGAGGAGTGAAGCCTACTACATGCTAGGTGAGCGACGAGCGACAAAGTAGTACTTAAAAATGGGATTTGGTATTATTTACATATTTAAGATACGTCTAATTTTAATAAAATAAGTATATCGCCTTTTTGCAACTATAAAAAAAATTAATAAAGTTTTTTTATTTACTATGTAATTGTAATACTTTTTTAAGATATAATTATTATATAAATTAAAATACACAATGTCATGCAAAAATCTAATTTTAATAGTCAAAAAATTAACGAAGCAGAACAACGTCCAGCTATAATGCAATCACTTGCAGAATCCGAGTCTTTTAGTATCCCTCAAGCAAAAAATAACACGCAAGACGCATACAATAGACCAGATCAAGTTGAAAATACTAACAATAATATAAATTATGCCACAAGTTATTTATCCAAATTATTTGGTAGGCTTAGCTTATCTGGCATTGACTTTAGTTATATTTCTAGTTTTAGCGTAGTGGAGCCAATCTTAAGTGACAGACGCGGTGATAGTAGCTCCAGAGAAGAAGATTTTGAATATAATGACTTTGCGCAAACACCAAAGGAAGAGTTAGGGCATGATAATATCATAAAGTTTTACTCAGAAAGAGCAGAGGTAGCGAGGCAATTAATTCAGAGCTCTCCAAGAGATATTACTGGATGCATTCAAGATAAAGACGTTATTAAAAAACTAGAAGATCATCTCACGGAAATGAGTAGTATGATCGATAAACTCGTTCAGCAAGTGGGTCAGCAAGCAAAAACTTTAGAAAATAACAATCTTTCAATAACACGAACTATTCACGATTCAGTTTCGTCAGAAATTGAAGGGGTAAAAATTGAATATAATAGAAGACTAAGTCAATTAGAAAAATCAGACGCAAATCAGACAAAACAACTCAGAGATCTCCAGGCTTCAGCTGAGTATATACGAACAACTTTACAAGATGATCTACAAACAAAAGAACTGGCTGAGAAAATATCTGATAATCCGGTTCTTAAAGACTATGTGGAGGGGTTTTTTCTTGTGTTTATTAATAGAATCATAATAGCAGGCCTAGTTACAGGGGAAAAGGTTAGCGCTGTTCAAGACGATATACCATACATAGCATCTATTCCATTAGTTGATGCAATAATAAGCTTTGCCAAATGGACCTCTGTAAATATTCAAAAAATTACCGAGTATAATACTCATTATAATTTACTGCAAAATATCAATATAGCAGATAATGTACGAAGCACAATTTATAATATAGGTTGCACCCTAGCGTCTACGAAAGAAATTCAAAGCCTACTTGACACAACCCCACCGCAAACAAGCTTTATGAAAAATATGACAGGTCTTATATGGCAAAATAACGAAACTTACGCTAAAGCACTTGGAAAAGACCATGCGAAAATGGTCATGCAGGCTCTCTCTCAACAGAAACTCGAACATAAAAACCTTTCACTTGAAGAAGTAGTATCTAATGCAATTGACCTGGACTCTCACAAAATCACGTTTAACAAATACGACGATAGGCAAACGCAAATAAAAAATATCGTGGATTTTGTGATTAAGGAAGTTCAACATCAAAATCAACAAAGCGGCCATGGTTATTTGCATAAACTATATAAATCTTGTTGTTTTCTAATTGCGGAAGAAGATGTGACTGACCCAAAAACCACTAAAGAGGTAGCAAAAACAACCCAAGAGCCTGAATCTATAGTAGTTCCAGATAAAAATCAAGCCTCAAAACAAGGCGCAGGACAAGCTCATACGACTGTTAATATAAAAGCTCTTAGCCGTATCAAGTACCATAACAAAGACGAAACAAAAATCGATGATGAAATATGCGAGGACGAGATTTGTGGTGGAACCTTAGGTAGTTACTTAAAAACACTTGGAACAACAAACCACGAGCTGGAGATTCAATAGGCTGGCTGGGGCGGCTGGATTCGAACCAACGAATGACGGTACCAAAAACCGTTGCCTTACCACTTGGCGACGCCCCAAAATCTCCAAATTCGGCCACAAATACAAATCCCATTTTTCACTACTTTCTTCTAGCTTTTTGCCAAAGACCGTATAGTAGCATTATTTCCTTGCTCCTAGTATTATTTAGTTCCATGAGATTTAGTATAAGCTTATGCGCTACCTAAACAAATTCTTTGAGCGCAAAGTCGGAAATTTTGGTATGTTTATCAATTATTACTCAAAATGTCAAGATTGTATGAGTGCTCTATTTTATATTTTACGACAATGTTTTAATAGTAATAGAATGCAATTTAGTACTCAGAACAGTTTTAAGCGCGTCTTTCACCATTTTATGCTGCGTCATAACAGACTTTCCCGCAAATGAATTATCTTTAATGTAAAGGCTATAATGATCCTGATCACCTGCTAAATCTTCAAGTATAATCTCTGCCTCAGGAAATTTCTCTTGTAAAATATTCTTAAGCTCATCTTGCGTCACTGCCATAATTATACATACTCAAATTTTAATAGATTTTACAAGACATAATGCCTATAATGCGTGGTTGCCTTTTGAATGTAAAATTCTATATCCTAGAATTCTCTTGCTCCAGGCTTGCATCAGACAAATATCTTGATATCAAGGTCTTGATCCCCAGTATTATAACAAAATAATTGAAACTAGCAAATAAATGATTAAAGAAGTAGAAGAATTAAAAAATTACATAATTAACTTGCTCGAAGACAAGAAAGCTCAGAATATATCGGTTATCGACCTTGGCGATAAAATACCACTTGCCAAATATATAATTATCGCGAGTGGAAAATCTGTGAAAAACGTAGCCATGATTGCTGATTTTGTGAGCACTGAGATCAAAACGAATACTAATATAAATGTTGGCCTTGAAGGTCTTGGTCAATCAGAATGGACGCTTGTTGATTGCGGAGATATCATTATTCATATTTTTCACCCCGAGGCTAGAGAAAGGGTGAAGATAGAAGAATTATGGGTTAAAAAAAATAGCAAAAATACATAAACAAAGTTAGCCTTGGTAATTGCTTCGTCAAAATTTATTATACAATTACAAGATATCTGATATAGCTAGGCGCTACTTGGAATATGTTTAGTATTGCTACAAAGAGTGACAGATATAGTTTTTGTGCAACATCCAATTCTCTAGTCGATTTGCCTTAGATTATTCGCCTTGAGATTCAGAAGTAGTCTTGCTTTCAAACGTATGAAAACCATCTAATGATGATTTATTTACATCAGAGATTTTCTGATGTAACTCTCCTCTTAATATTGTTGTATCAGTGGGGAAATCGCATCCAATCTTCACTCTACCTCCTTTTATTTCGATAACGTGAATTTTAATATCATTATTTATGATGACGAACTCACCCTCTTTTCTTGTTATGTAAAGCATAAAATACTGGAATTTTTTTTATTGTTTGGTAATTTACTGGAGCATCTAAGATATTAGACCATGTCCAAGAATTAAATAATACTATGAGTCAATAAAGAAGCATGCAATATGTTAGCTAAAGCGAACAAAGACATGGTAGTATTTAATTCTTGCATTTGGATTTGTATTATTTCTGATGCCAAAAAAACTATAATACAAGATTAATAAATAATAAAGATATTTTATGAGCGTTACGAATGCAGCATTAGAGGCTTTTATGCATTATGGAGTAGCAAGGCAAGAAAAAATCGCTGAAAATATAGCGAATGCTAATACTCCCGGCAAAAAAGCTGAGGATATAAAAATACCTAAAGATTTTGCCGAGATGATAAAATCATCCTACATTAATCCAAACCAAATTTCTCTTGCAGTTACTAACTCTGGCCATATCGCAGGACTAAAGCCTAAAATTAAATTTAGAGCAAAGGAACGTAAAGATACGGATGTTAAGCCTAATGGAAATGATATTGATCTTGCTAGAGAAGCACTTGCTGCATCTGACAATAAAACGAAATATTATACAGCATTAAAGGCTTATCAAGCAAATCTTGAGCTTCATAAAACTGTGCTTGGCAAAAAATAATAGATATATGAAGAAAGCTAGTATCTTTTTTATCGCAATATTTTTTTGTTTTGCAAGCGCTCATGCCATTGAAGATGGGCTGTTAAAAGCGATCGAAATCTCAGGTCATGGCAATAAATTTCAAGCGGAACGTTTGAAGATTGCCGCAGAAAATCTTGCAAACGAGGATTCAACATCCACTAAACCTGGTGGCAATCCCTACAAAAGAAAGGTCATATTTGCTAAAAATATTTATGATAAAGATAAGAAGACAAGATTGGTAAAAATAAAAAAATATGGCTACGATAAGTCTGATTTTAAATTGAAATATGACCCAAGTCATCCAGGTGCGAATGAAGCAGGTTATGTGAAATTACCAAATGTGAGTAAAATTATTGAAAAAGCTGATGCAACTGAAGCACAAAGATCTTACGAAGCAAATTTAGGTATGATAGAAATTTCAAAGCAAATGATCGATAAAACTCTTGATTTAATGAGGTAAATAAATGTCTGATTCTGTAAATTTTCCTATAGGAATTGCTGCTAATATATATAAGCAAGCAAGTAATAATGTGCAAATCACACAAAACGGCGCATCAGCCGTTGGTCAGATCGAGTTTCAGTCTCTATTACAAAATACTGCTAAAGCTAATTTTAACAGTTTTATAAATTTAACACCTAAGGAAATTCTGGATAGAATCTCTCTCTCGAAAGCAGCCCAGAATGTTGTAAATAATTCTTTCGGATCGGTATTCGCATCAAACGCGATTAAATCACTTGATAATGTACGTAGCACTCTAAAAGCTCAAGAGCGAGCTGCTAGCAAAGCCGCTATAGGGGACGCAAATCTTGTGGAACTAATGACTGCAAATACAAAAGCGACAAGTCTTTTATCTGCGATTGTTGCAATAAAGGACGAAGCAAAAGCTGCATGGGAAAAAATATGGAGCATGAGCCTATAGAATGCCATGATAGATGATCTCATCAAGAAAGAACTTGCACTTGCCTACCAAATACTAGCTTATCTTGGACTTGATGACCATACATACACACATTTATCCTCAAAAAGCTCCGATGACAAAAGTTATTATATTTATCCTTTTGGACTTAGATTCGAAGAGGTCAGTCATGACAAATTAATAAGATCAGATTTTGAAGGTAACGTGCTAGAAGGCCAGGAGTATCAGTATAATAAGACTGGCTATATAATTCACGGCCAAATATATAAGCATAGACACGATATTGAGACTGTATTTCACTTACATACACCAGAGATAGTGGCTGTGAGCGCTTATAAAGAAGGGCTTCTCCCAATAAGTCAGTGGGCTTTGCATTTCTACAATAAAATGTCCTATCATGATTATGATTCACTCGCGCTACAAACACAGCAAGGCGAAAAAATCGCATCTGACCTTGGTGCAAATTTTAATATGCTCATGAGAAATCATGGATCTATCAATGCAGGAAAAACAATATATGAGGCTTTGTTTTATGCATACCACCTTCAGCTTGCATGCAAAACTCAAATAGCTGCACTTTCACAAATTCGCCATTCTCAAAATGAGCAACTTATTACTCCGAATAAAGAAATCTGCATAAAATCAGTAAATGACTTACTTTCCTTTGAAGAGAATCTTGGAAAAAGAGACTGGGACGCTTGGGTTAGAAAAATTAGAACACAAAACTTTACCGAATAATGACAGATCAAAGAATTAAGTGATAATAGGAGCAAGTAACGCGAAGTCCTATCTTATGTTGGTAAGTGCTAAGCTTATATACGCTTGGTAGTCAAAAATGATATTTGTTATTTGTTATTAGTTAATATTGGTAAAGTTTCCCCAGCGACTAACCTTTGTCAAACTCGCTCGACTCTTGTGCCGCTGTGCCAAGTAAGGATGGTGATAAATGCTCTATGATTGCTGATTCTACTTGGTCTTGCTCAGCAGAATCTTTGGGATCAAAAATATCTATAGACTTACTTAAGCTCCTTGATCCGTGTTTCTTTGTGATTTGTTCTGCTTGTTCTTGTATTGTGTATGTTTTAGAGCTAGCTTGAGGTTGTTTTTTATTTGGATCATTTTGCTTCAGAGATGCTGGATCAGCCTGTACTTTTGCAGATGTATTGTTAGACATAGGAGATTGATTTTGTGTTATCTGGAGTGATTCAGGTAGCAATTCTTGATCTTCTACTACTGAGGCAATAATTTGTTCTTGCTCGTTAAATTTTTCTTCTTGAGATACTTGTTTTTTCGCTAATACTATTTGAGTTGCGTCTAATGACTCTAATTTGAGTTGTTGCTCTTCTGTTCGTTCTGGAGATGCTTCTACTACTTCTATAATTTTTTTTGCTTGGATATTACTTACACTTTGATCAATCGTAGTAGCGTCAATACCATCTTTTTTGAGTTCATTTACTTCATGAGATAGATCTTTGAACTTTTCTAGTAATTTACTTCTCTCATTGAACATCTCGTTCATAGCATTAATATTATCTTGAGATAATTGATTTGCATCAAGCAAGCTTTTATCCTGTGAGATCTCATAGGCTTTATTTAAACAATCTAATATTTGTTGCTCTCTTACTAGTTTTTCTTCTTTAGTAATTTTAGTTTTTTTAGAGAAAGAGGAAAAACTAGTTTTTGTACTAAGCAATCTATCATCTTCTATTGTCTTTTGAAGAGTTTTTGCTTTTCCTAAATAAGCAAGTATGAGTTTA
>JANRKH010000057.1:0-7604 GCA_033763595.1 Rickettsiaceae bacterium | reverse complement strand
CCATTCTAAATACATGACTCTTGTTGCAGAAAAACTAAACATGCTAAAGATGAACCAAGACGAGAAAAATGAATATTACCACTATCGCAAAAGACTCATCACAGACGAAGACTCAATCCATACAGCAAGAGAAGAAGGAAGGGAGGAGGGACGAGAAGAGGGAAGAGAAGAAGGTATCAAGCTTGGCGAAGAGAAGGGAAGAGTTGAAGGAAGAGAAGAAGGAAGAGAAGAAGGAATGAGACTAGTAGCTCTAAACATGCTAAAACAAGGACTTAGTAAAGAATTAATCTCCTCGGTTACTTCTCTTACCATAGAGGAGCTTAAGAAATTAGAAAATGCAAGATAACATATAGTGTTATTGGAATGGAATACTGGATCCGAAAACCTGAGCCCTAAAATTTATGCGTCTAATTTATTTTTGTAAATTGTATTATGTTTTCTTTCGATTTAGTGCGTCTATGAATTGTGAAAAATCTTGTGCGGACATAAAATCTTTATAAACCGAAGCAAATCTTATGTAAGCAACTTCATCAACATCAGCAAGGCTTTGCAGGATAAGATCACCAATTTTTCGAGTGTTTATATAAATTTCATTGCTTTTTTGAAGTGCAATACATATTTGATCTACCATAGTTTCTATTTTTGCATCATCTGTGTTTCTCTTTCTTAGAGCAGTTTTGATAGATGTATAAATTTTAGCTCTGTCGAATGGTTTTTTTGCTCCAGATCTTTTTATAACATAAATTTCTCTTAAAATCGGTTGCTCGGTTGTTGAGAATTTAGAGTGGCATACTTCGCAATATCTTCTTCTTTTAATGATGTTGTGTTTGTGTATCTGACGTGAGTCTTTGACACTTGTATTAAGAGAATTGCAAAATGGGCATCTCATGAGCGTTTAAGTTTATATTATATTTATTTTAGAGATTGAGAAAAATCCCAAGCATTTATCATTTTTCCGAACTATCAACCCAAGCAATATTACCGTCCTTTCTATAATATACTATATTCATACGATTTGTGGCTTTATTTTTAAACATTAGCGCAGGAAGGTCATCTAGATCCATTCTCATTATAGCTTCTGCAACTGTAAAAGTGCCAATGCGAACTGGCTTTTCTGCTATTGTTACCGGCCCTGATCCTTCTTGTTCATCTTGATATGGGTCTATTATGTATTTAGTAGCTTCAGCATAAGCAATAGAGGCTTTTTCGTTATGGTGATCCTTAATTTTTGATTTATATTTTCTAAGTTGCTTGGCAATTTTTGCAGAAGCCTGGTCAAACGCCGAATATACATCGTCACATTCAGCGCTACTTTTTATAATAACATGAAGACCAGACCCCTCATGAACTACTATATCGCATATATAAATATATGATTGCCTTGTAAAATGCACATCTGAACAAATGGCTTTTTGAAAATATTTTCCGACTATCTCTTTTATTTTTTCTTCTGCATAAGATTTAACTGATTCATGTAAGCTAAAATGTTGAGCTGAAATTTTTACTTTCATAGTTTTAGATATTTAGTTGATTTTAGGCATATTAGCCATATTAAAAAAAAATTGCAATTTTCAAATTAGAGTTTTTAAATTTGAGAATTTGAAAAACATAGAGCACGAGAGATTTGGTTTGAAGGTTTTGAGTTAGTATTATTTAATAAATGTTGCATATTAGTTTAATACAAAAGATAATATTAGTTTTTAGATGACTTTTATTTATCTAATTATAATAATAATAGTAGAATTTAAGTTAGATAATCATGCAAATAAAATATGAAATATCCTGAAGAAATAAGAAAATCGATTCAAGATGGATTTGAATCAAGAATGCAGGCTGCAAATAAAGCCTATCTAACCCGCGAAAAAGAAGAGGATAAATATAAATCAGCAATAGAATCCTGCGGAAAGTTTCTTGACTTTCTCGAAGAAAGTGATTCTTCAAAAATAATCTCAGCGCTAAATAACGAGGAAAATAATGAAGTAGCAAGTAATATAATAAGTTCATTCAAGCAACAAAGAAACACAAGATTATTTTCTGGATATGAGCATCTTTTAGGCTCTCACAAAGCGGTCCTTGAAATAGCAGCTTCTAATTCGAAACTGAATCTAGAAACAAATATAGATAAAAAAGATGAATATACTGCGTCAATTAAAGAGCTTGACAAGGCTGAATTACACCAAATGCATTCAAATCATAAAGAAATGCTAATTCTGCTTGAGCATGCAAAGACAGCAGGAGCTTCAGATTTTTTTGAAAAAATGGAATTGATGTTGATGAGGCTATTAATTTTCATAAAGCGATTGTAACTAATCAAGATATACTAACAAAAATGGCAAATTATAGACCTAAGAAAAAAGGTGAAAGTCCACTAAAACATGATAAGAATGCGAATGAGCATGAGTCTGAAGCTGCAGGAGCTGGTGGCGCTCCGAATCCTAGCAAACACTTGGATACTACAACAACAGAAGAATTATCATCACCTCGTAGCTCTTTGTCAGGCTCACAAGTTAGCAATCCAAGCTCGAGCAAAAGCAAAGATCCAGTCAAAGATACTACGCAAAAAATAGAGCTACTAAAGCAAAGATATAGCAAATTCGCTACAAATCCACTTACTCCTAAAGCTTGCCGCACAAATAATAGAGGCAAATCTTTAATTGCCAAAGGGGGAAGCGGTAAAAGCTAAATACTACAGAATTGCACAAATATTTTTACTATAGTAATTTTGATACTTCGAATATGAATCAGCAATACTTGTTTAATACAGAGATTAATATTCAGGGCCTCTCATATATCCCAAGCTATATTTCTTCAGCCTACGAAGAGAAATTGCTAAAAGAGATTGATGATAACGACTGGAACTTAGATCTAAAGCGTAGAACTCAGCATTATGGTTATAAATATGATTATGCAGCTAGATCTGTAGATGCGTCCTATTATTTAGGTGAAATGCCCTACTGGGCCTATGAATTATGTAGTAAACTATATTCAGACTCTATATTCATAGATAAGCCTGACCAGCTAATAATAAACGAATATATGCCAGGCCAGGGTATTGCATCTCACATTGACTGCGTCCCATGCTTTGGTGACACTATTTGTTCATTAAGTCTATCATCTAGTTGCATCATGGATCTGACTCATGACAAGATTAAGAAATTTATAATTCTTGAACCCAGGAGCTTGCTAGTGCTTCAAGGTGATGCAAGGTACTCCTGGAAACATGGTATTGCAGCAAGAAAAAGCGATAAAGGTCTAAAGCGACAAAGGCGTGTTTCACTTACATTCCGCAAGGTGATTTTATAAATCAAAATGCAATTAATAGACCTCCCAGCGCAACCTATAGTCTTTTATGTTGAATTAGCTACGTTGTTGACTCGTCGCTCACCTAATACTCATAGGCTTCTCTCCTCGCGCCTAGTATCTAATCCAACCTAAAAGACTATATAAGTAGAGCCTAGGAATTTTAGAAAAAAGCAGCCTTTATACCTGAACATAGATAAATATGAAAGAGGAGCGAAAAGCACTTTTGACGACAAAATTACCACTTAAAGTAAAGGTTATGCGGGGAGGTCTAATAGAAGAAAATCTTTATCTACAGAGCTATAAAAGACTTAAAAAATACTATCTACAAGTTTTTTGTCTTAAAATAGAGAGTTATATTGTGTTTGCTTGTTAGATAGTTCAATATAATAATCATATAAATAATAAGGAAATATATGCTTAAAAGACCAAAAATAGCTTTAATAGGAAGTGGGAATATCGGCGGAACTTTGGCTCATATTATTATGTCCAAGGAGCTTGGTGATGTAGTTTTGTATGACATAGCAGATGGTATACCTCAAGGAAAGGCGCTTGATATAGCTCAAAGCGCAGTAGCAGAGAAATGCGATGCAAAAATTACCGGCGCAAGTAATTATGAGTCAATTGCAGGCTCTGATGTAGTTATCGTAACTGCTGGTTTTCCAAGAAAACCAGGAATGAGCAGGGATGATTTACTAAATAAAAACGCAGATGTGATTAAACAAGTTGCAGCAGGTATTAAGCAATATGCACCAAAAGCATTTGTTATTGTTGTTACAAATCCACTTGATGCAATGGTTGGAGTTATGCAAAAAGAGACAGGCTTCTCTCATAATATGGTCGTTGGAATGGCCGGCATTCTTGATTCTTCTCGTTTTTCGCATTTTCTTGCTGAGGAATTTAACGTTTCTATAGAGGATGTGAATAGTTTTGTTCTTGGAGGGCATGGTGATACTATGGTTCCTCTTGTAAGATATTCAACTGTTGCCGGTATCCCTGTTCCTGATCTGGTAAAAATGGGCTGGTCTACAACTCAAAGAATAGACGAAATAGTAGCGCGTACAAGAGGAGGAGGGGGGGAGATTGTGAATCTTCTCAAGACAGGATCTGCCTTTTATGCACCTGCAGCTTCTGCTATAGCTATGGCTGAGAGTTTTATCAAGGACAAAAAAAGAGTATTGCCATGTGCAGCATATCTTTCAGGTGAATATGGAGTAAATGGAATTTATGTTGGAGTGCCTGTTGTTATTGGAAAAGGCGGGGTTGAAAAAATTGTTGAAATTGAGTTAAATAAAGATGAAAAAGCTATGTTTGATAAATCTGTTGATGCAGTAAAAGAATTAGTTGTCGCCTTAAAGTAATATTGCTAGAATCTAAAGCTACATAGCGCAGAAATTTTTGACACAAAATCAATAGGTTGATTTATGAAAAATCTTCAAATATTGTTAATTATAGTGATTAACATTTTATTATGTAGCATGAGTATATATGACATAAGCTTTGAAAATAGCAAAACAGGTGAAAAAATAAATCTTGCAGATCACAAGGGCAAGGTTATTATGCTTGTGAATACGGCGTCTAATTGCGGATTTACGCGTCAATATGCATCCATGCAAAAATTATGGGATGAATATAAGGATCAAAATTTTCTCTTAATTGCGATTCCCACCAATGATTTCGGAGGGCAAGAGCCCGGTTCTAATGCGGAAATTGTAGAATTTTGCGAAATAAACTTCGGAATAAATTTTCCGATAGCAAAAAAGGTGACAAGTAAAGGCGAAAATATTCACCCATTCTTTTTGCTTGTAAAACAAGATTTTGGATCCCAGGCTGGGCCTTCGTGGAATTTTTATAAATATTTATATGGCCCTGACGGAAAGCCTTTAGAATGGTATTCTTTTATGCGATCAGGTAATTCTAACGCTATCAAGAAGCTTATAGATAAACATTTGAAATTAAATTCTAAATAATGTCTAGTATTAAACCTCCAAAGAATTCTATTGTCATTTTTGGTTGTGGAATCAGCGGAATGTTAACTGCGATAGCGCTCAGTAGAGCTGGTATAAAGTCCCATGTAGTCGAGAAAAAAAGCTTGGAAGAGCTCACCTATGATCAAGACATAAGAACGACTGCGCTTAACCAATTTTCGAGAAATTTTTTTGAAAAAATTGATGTATGGGCAAGGCTAGAAAAATATATTAGTTCTATTAATGAGATTTATGTATGTCAAAATAAGTCAGATAATATATTTAAGATGGAAGGCTCTCACTTTCCCCTTGGATACATGATCCCAAATATTGATTTCAAAAACTCTCTAATCGAGATTATTCGTAATGATCCAAACATAAGACTTAGCTGCGATAGTATTTATCAAAATATTCAGCTTTCTGATTATAACATATCGTATGATAGAGTTAGCGGAGGTAGCAGATTCTCAGAAGTTGCGGATTTATGTATTGCTGCAGATGGCAAATTCTCATCTTTAAGAGGAGAATTTTTTACTGAATTTGTACAAAAGGATTACCGTCAAACAGCCATAGTATTTAACATAAAGCATGAACTTTCACATGATGCAGGTGCGATAGAGCATTTTTTACCTAGAGGCTCATTTGCAACTTTGCCGCTAGTAAATAGATTTGAATCCTCAATTGTTTGGGTAGAAGAGACTGATATTGCAAGCTTTTATTTATCACGTAGCAAGAATTTTCTCGCAAAGCAAATATCTGATTTTACAGGAGGTAGTCTTGGAGATATTGAGATTATCTCAAGGATTGAATCCTACCCACTTTCTGCTTTTTGCTCAAAAGAATATTATAACAAGCGCCTAATGCTCGTTGCAGACAGTGCACACTCCATTCATCCACTTGCGGGACAAGGCCTCAATATGGGAATAAAAGATATAGAATCGATTACTTCATTAATTATTAAATATAATTCCCTTGGTTTATTGGGCTGCGCCGAGATGGCCAAAGAGTATCAAAGACAAAGAGGGCTTGATAATTACATGATGTTTAAAATTACAGATTCGATCAATGGAATATTCACCTCAAAGATTTCTTTTGTAAATGAAATGACCAAGGTAGGATTATCTATTATCAACAAAGCTTCGTTTCTTCAACGATTGCTTATAGACTATGCAAAGGGAAAAAGATCTACGCTAACAAGTTGAGAGGGCTATAAAAAACGCATTCTGTCATTCCAGTCTCCTTTTTTGTCGTTCCCGTCTCCTTCTCTGTCGTTCCCGCATCCTTTTTTGTTATTCCAATCTCCCTTTTGTCATTCCCGCGGAGGCGGGAATCCAGTCTTTTTTATCTTTCCTGGATCCCCTCCTTCGAGGGGATGACAAGTTCCCTGGATCCCCGTTTTCACGGGGATGACACTGTGATCGTAACTGTCATTCCCGCGCCCTTCTCTGTCATTCCCGCGGATGCGGGAATCTAGAAGAATTATATTTCCTGGATCCCCTCCTTCGAGGGGATGACACCATAATTGTCATTCCCGCTACCACTTTTGTCATTCCCTCGTCTCTTCTCTGTCATTCCCGCTTCCTATTTTGTCATTCCCGCGGAGGCGGGAATCCATTCAATATACTTCCTGGATCCCCGTTTTCACGGGGATGACACTGTGATCGTAACTGTCATTCCCGCGTCCTTCTCTGTCAGTCCCGCGGAGGCGGGAATCTAGTCATTATATTCCCTGGATCCCCTCCTTCGAGGGGATGACATGTAAAACTCACTGGGATGACATTAGGGCCACTCTTTCGAGGGGATGACAACGGCTCTTAAGTCCTCACTACTGTCATTCCCACTGCCACTTTTGTCATTCCCGCGGAGGCGGGAATCCATTCAATATACTTCCTGGATCCCCTCCTTCGAGGGGATGACATTAGGACTGGATCCCCGTTTTCACGGGGATGACATTAGGGCCACTCTTTCGAGGGGATGACAACGGGGCTTAAGTCCTCACTACTGTCATTCCCGCACTCTATTTTGTCATTCCAATCTCCCTTTTGTCATTCCCGCGGAGGCGGGAATCCATTCAATATACTTCCTGGATCCCCTCCTTCGAGGGGATGACATGTAAAACTCACGGGGATGACACCGGAGCATAAGCCCTCACTACTGTCATTCCCGCACTCTATTTTGTCATTCCAATCTCCCTTTTGTCATTCCCGCGGAGGCGGGAATCTAGAAGGATAATATTCGCTGGATCCCCTCCTTCGAGGGGATGACATGTAAAACTCACGGGGATGACACCGGACCATAAGCCCTCACTACTGTCATTCCCGCATCTCCTTTTTGTCA
>JANRKH010000056.1:0-4609 GCA_033763595.1 Rickettsiaceae bacterium | reverse complement strand
AGCCATTGACACCTTCTTCTACCAGATCGGGAGCGCAACCGCATACATTACTGACTAAGACAGGGCATCCCGCAGCCATAGCTTCATTGACTACGAGTCCCCACTGCTCGTTTGTATGGCTGGGCAAAATAAAAATCCGTGCTTTTGCATATAAATCAGCTAATTCCGATTTGTCTTTGTAGCTATTGACAGATACGAAGCTTTCGCCCCCGTGTTCACACACTGTCTTCGTTATGCGCTCTTGCAGGGGACCTTGACCAACAATTTTTAAACTCAACCCGCTCAATGGATAAGTGGCCCTATACCTGCAAAACCACTTAATCAAATTTACTATGTTTTTTTTCTCAATAAATCGGGACACACACAACAGGTAATTGTCTTTCTGTCCTGTTTGTCTCTGTTTAAAGAAGTTATTATCTACCGCATTGTATCCAATAAGTATTCTCGCAGGTGGGATTCCCAGTTGTATTAAGTATTTTCTAGCGTATTCACCAGAGACGAATGCGTAATCATATCTTTTGACAATAACTGACTTAAGGAACTCTACGACTGTATTACGCCGTTTATCTCTATGTTGTGAGTCGGACATGAGAACGGATTTGGTTCTTGTGGCGATGCAATAAATCAGTGCAGTGAGCGCCGTTGATCTTCCATACCCGTTGATGAAGACCAGCCTGGGTTTTTGTTGGCGTAAGTAATTTATAAAATTAAACAAGGAACGAACTGTATTGTGTTGGGATAGACCAAGACAAATAAATTCAGATTTCGTCACTACATGACTATCTACATTAGTATCAAATAATGAAAAAATAACGATGTCTTGGTTAGTCGCATAGACGGAACGCGCTCTATCTATGTGATAACTTTGGAAATAATCCCAGTACAGTAATAATTTCATTATTTAGAAAATCTTAAAGCAAAATGAGTCATAATTGCTAGAGAAGATAATTGAATAGTCCATCCAGGTGCTAAATCACGAAACATTGCAAAACAAGTTCCTGTAAAAGCTAAACTTATTAATACGCATTCAAATCGTTTATAAGATACCTTATAATATATATTGGATAGTGCTAATAATAAGCCAAACCAAAGTAATGTGCTTATAGGTCCGAGGAAACCGAAACGCATTAAATCTCTACCTAAGATACCTGCTGTGCTATTAGTGCCGAATCCAGGATCATAACTGGATATTTCTTTTGAATATTCTGGTGCAAAGCCATGAAATAGGTATAATGAGTATCTTGTAAACTCAACGAATGTGGGATCTAATGGTTTGTTTGCCCACATCGATCTGGGAATCCAGAAAATAATCATTTCTGTAGGCTTATAGATAAATGAAAATAGTCCTGCAATAACTTCATTTTCAAAAAACCAAAAATCAGAATACTTATCAAAATAATAGTTATATGAACGACATTGATCATAGTAGTTTTCTAATCCCTGTAATTCTGTAATATTATAGAATAACTCTTTTGCATCTAGATTTTGTGCGCCAGTATATCTAAACTTTGAAGAATATTGAGAAAGCGCAAATGTAAAAAACATCAACAACATCGTGAGCAGGATTGTTAGGAAGCCAATTTTGAACCTTCTTATAATGTAAAGAAGAATACCCATTACGCTCATTATAATTATAGTACGTGTCCCTGAGAGCAGAGATGATAAAAACCAAATTGTAGAGAATGGTAATGTGAGAATAGCAACAGTCTTATATTTAGTTTTAAAAAGGTAAAGATTAGCAAAAAATAAGCTAACAGAAGTTGCCATGAAGAACGTAAGACTAAAGAAAATACCAGGCAAACCTTCATATGTAACTTGCGTTCTTAAATTAATGATAGTTTGGAGTGCACTTACTACAACTTTACCAGTAATGGCTTGAAGGGAAAAATTTATAAGAAATAAAAATAAGAAAAATAGGAAAAAATACTTGTGAAAAAGAGAGGTGTTTCTTGGTGTTGGTGCTGAGTAAAGTTTTTCTATCTTATTATACAAGGCCTTTGTCCATAAAATCATTGATGCATGCATTAGTAGCGGCTGCACAATAATAACGATAGAGCCTATAAAAATTGATTGTTCAGTTAAATTACGCATTAAATAGATACTATACTCGTAATTTGATGGGTTAACAATTTGTAAGTAATAAAATATGAAATTTCCAAAATAAATTATAAAAGCACCTAATTCCCTTTTTCTGATTATTAAATTATAGGAACTAATCGACGCATTAATCATGGAAAATATGCCTGGTATGTAATAAATTAAGAAATCACTTCCAGATGGCCATCCAATCAAGAAGGATAGAAGCGAAAATATAATGCAGCCAAAGTAGAATATGATCATTTTATGTGTTTATTTATTATAAGTATTGATGGGATTATTATAAATAATATCGAGCTTAATGCCATAAGTGAGAAAACAGTATGTAAGCTGTCAACTTTAAACAGATATAACAAGGATGAGGTTGATATTAAATTAATTATAAAGAAATAGTAGAATTTCTTTGTTTCGACTAATGTTAGTAAGAATAGAAGAAGAATGCATTGAATAAGTTGAACAATAGTATAAACTGAGAACCAAAACGCGCTATAATCATTCAAAAAGTAGTTAGGTCCGTATATGAAGTTAAGTATTGAGTTATGAAAGGCTATGAATAAAAGAAACAGGGTGAGGCTGAAAAAGGAAATTGCAATCATTAGTCTTGATAACAATTTTCTTAATTTTATTTTATCATCTCGATATTTAATTGTAATTGGGAGTAGGGGAGATATCATAGATGTTACCACTCCGTAAATTAAGCAAAATAGATGAACAAGTATAGAGTACTTAGCCAGATTATCACTACTAATGTAATTAACATTCGAAATTTTAAATAATTCTCTTATGATATGTGCTTCAGAATAGCAAATACTCAGGCCAATCCCGAATTTAAGTATTTTTAAATAATAATTTTTGCTGATCAAATTGATATCTATAGTGATGTCTTTGTTGCTTTTTCTTAGTATTATATAGTTAGTGAAATTTATTGAAATTACATTTATTACTAATGCGTAGGCTAGGTTTATTACACTGGG
This sequence comes from Rickettsiaceae bacterium, assembly GCA_033763595.1. Classification (GTDB taxonomy): domain Bacteria; phylum Pseudomonadota; class Alphaproteobacteria; order Rickettsiales; family Rickettsiaceae; genus JANRKH01. Next base: position 1,538 of record JANRKH010000056.1, on the reverse strand, counting down.
GGAGAGATAAGTTGTAATTATTAAGTATAAAGCACTTAAAATATTACCCAACGTGGCGCATGAATTATAATAATAGATCTTGTCGATTCCTAGTTGTATTTTGTATATTGCAACAAAAGTGGATTGAACAACAGAGATTATAGCTATAATTATTACTAGATGTTTTGCGAAATCATACTTAAGCAAATCGCTTGAATATGAAATAAAAAATATAGTAAATAATACAGACAATGCACTTGATATAACTACCGCACTGACCGCAACATTTGTAAATAATTGTCTTAACGCTTGTGAATCATTAGAAGAGTTAGCATTCGCTGCAATTTTTGAAATTATTGGTCCAAATCCAAACTCTGTTAAAAGTATCATACTGTTAAGAGCTAGAATACTTGAGTATATTCCAAAATTTTCACGTGAAACGTTTTGTATGCAATACGGAACAGCAATAATTTGGTAAAGCAACGTTGATGCTTTACAAACTAGAGAGCTTACAACGTTTTTATTGTAATTACCAAGATCCACTACAATCTATTTTTGATGGCATTAACTATAGAGTATGGCAGTGCCTTCAACACAAATTTAAGAGATTGATTTTTATAATTTCTGGATTGTAACCATTTTTCGGGATGCACAAAAGAGTAAAAATTCTGATTCATACAGCTGTCTACTTTTATATCAAATTTCGAGTAAACTAGTATGTTTTGCCTGTAGTAATAATCAATAGCGCTGTTATTCCATATAATTGGTCTCAACAAGTCATAGACCTTAAACCCTTTAATATTCATTTTTCTTATCCAATAGTCGGGCCATTGCTCATTAACATGATATGTTCCACCCTGAAGTGGTATAGCTGCTGACATAACAATACAATCACTATGCCTTGTAAGGTTGTCTATAAAGATATCAGCATATTTCTCGTCGATATGCTCTGCTACTTCAAGAGAAATGACTATATCATACTTCTTTTGAAGATCTAAGGTTGTTTGTAAGTCATGATGTATTAGTTTATCTTTGTTCGCTAGAAACTGTTCTTTTTTGACATAAGGACCATCAACTCCATTATAATCTGTAATTCCAGCATCTTGAAATTGTTTAAGCCATGTGCCAACTCCGCAACCAATATCAAGTACCGATTTAGGATTGAGTATTTTAGTTATTATTGGAACTAATTCATTTGCTGAATTAAGTGACACATTCTTGTATGTATTGTAGAATTCGCTATTGTATATATTCATATATTTTAAGTTTTGTTCTGTGTGCTAGTCTAATAATAATTTTTGAAATATCACTGAAACTATGATGGCAGTTCATTATTTTAAATATATCATTTGTGCTAGGCCATGGTTTATTTTGTATAAATAGTATTGACCATAAGGATTTAAAGCCGTGCTTTTTTTCTGATGGAAAATGACAAATGTATAAACTCTTATCCTTTATATTGTAATCATGAAATCTTAATTTGTCTGTCCATATTCTTCTAATTATTCCATTAGCAGTGTAATGTTTATAGTTATTATTTGTGTAGACAGCACTTAGTA
>JANRKH010000055.1:0-28378 GCA_033763595.1 Rickettsiaceae bacterium | reverse complement strand
GATATACTTATGAGGCTAAGCCGAATAAATAAGATTAAAATAGGTGATCAGTGGCTACTCACTGAGGTAAATAGTAAAACTGCCAAGCTAATGAAAAAATTAAATTGGCATATTACGTAACAACATAGGGAAGTTTGGGCTAGATTCCCGCCTCCGCGGGAATGACAAAAGAGGAAGCGGGAATGACAGTTACGATCACAGTGTCATCACCGTGAGTTTTACATGTCATCCCCTCGAAAGAGGGGATCCAGTACAGTTGTCATCCCCGTGAAAACGGGGATCCAGGAAATATTATCCTTCTAGATTCCCGCCTCCGCGGGAATAACAGAGACGTTGTCATCCCCGTGAAAACGGGGATCCAGTAAACTTGTCATCCCCTCGAAAGAGGGGATCCAGGAAACATGTCATCCACGTGAGTTTTACATGTCATCCCCGTGAAAACGGGGATCCAGGAATATTATCCTTCTAGATTCCCGCCTCCGCGGGAATGACAAAAGAGGAAGCGGGAATGACATTTATGGTGTCATCTCACGTAGAAAAGGGGGATCCAGTAATATTGTCATCCCTGTAAAAGTTCAGTAACTCGGTGACAGAAATGATATAATATACCAAATCCTATGAGGTGTTTACATAACATAATAGAAATATTATAAACACAAGATTTTAATCTACTTGAACATATCTTAAATTAATTTGTATAATATCAAAATATACAATTCACAAACGACAATGGCAACGAAGCAAGAACTTCATAGTAAAAGGCCCTTATCGCCTCATTTATCTATTTATAAACCCCAAATTACATCTATATTATCCATATTTCATAGGCTAACTGGAGTTGGTCTATATATTGCAGTTATGAGTTTATCATGGCTTTTTATTTGGCATGTTTTTTTTCCTAAATGCGAAATTGTAAAATACATAATAAATTTAACAATTTTTAGCCTATGCATCAAGCTTGCGAGTCTAGCTTTATTCTACCATTTTTTTAATGGTATTAGGCATTTATTCTGGGACACGGGCCTTGGGTTTAAAATAGAAACAGTATATGCGTCTGGATATTCTGTCATATTCCTTACTCTTGCCTATACAATAATTTTATGGACGGTGTTAATATGAGAAATAGCGAGTTTTTCCTATCCGATTTAAAAAGGGCCAAAAATCTTGGCTCATCAGGACATGGATCTGAGCATTGGATCATGCAGAGAATGTCCGCATTACTTCTTATCCCTTTGATTTTATGGCTTATATATTTCATTTATGAAGTATTAAATTCTGACCATAACGAAATTACCGATAAAATAGCATCTCCTTCTAATATCGCACCGCTTCTTTTGATCGCTTTAACAAGCATTTATCACTCTACTTTAGGAATGCAGGTGGTTATAGAAGACTATGTTAGTTGCAAGTGCGTAAGAAATTTTTTGATAATAGGGATACAATTATTTGGCTTTGTTACTGGATTTTTTTTATGTTTTGCATCTATTTATTTCATTTTAAAGGTATAGTTAATGAAAGAATATAATTTAATCGAACATGAATTTGATATAGTAGTTGTTGGCGCAGGGGGCGCTGGGCTTAGGGCCACATTTGGTATGGCAGAAGCAGGTCTTAAAACAGCATGCGTAACAAAATTATTTCCAACAAGAAGCCATACTGTAGCAGCGCAAGGAGGCATAAGTGCTGCACTTGGCAATATGGGGCCAGACGATTGGCGCTGGCATATGTATGATACTATTAAAGGATCGGACTGGCTTGGAGATCAGGATGCAATAGAATATATGTGCAAAAACGCCATGCAATCTGTAATAGAACTTGAACATTACGGAGTTCCATTTTCAAGGACAAAAGAGGGTAAAATTTATCAAAGGCCTTTCGGCGGAATGACAACAAATTTCGGTGAGGGAGACCCCGCCCAAAGAACATGTGCTGCTGCAGATAGAACAGGACATGCTATACTACACACATTATACCAACAAGCTCTTAAGCACAAGGCGCAGTTCTTTATAGAATATTTTGCTCTAGATATAGTAATGGATGAGGAAGGAGTTTGCAGAGGAGTAATAGCATGGAATTTAGATGATGGTACTTTACATTTATTTAAAGCTCATATAGTAGTTCTTGCAACTGGTGGATACGGAAGAGCTTATTTTTCTGCAACATCAGCGCATACTTGCACTGGTGATGGTGGCGGGATGGCTCTTAGAGCAGGTCTTGCACTTGAAGATATGGAATTCGTCCAGTTTCATCCAACGGGAATATATGGAGCTGGATGTCTAATGACGGAAGGGTGTAGAGGCGAAGGTGGATATCTTGTAAATTCCGAAGGCGAAAGATTTATGGAAAGATACGCGCCACACGCAAAAGATCTTGCGTCAAGAGATGTGGTCTCAAGGGCTATGACAATAGAAATAAGAGAAGGGCGAGGAGTAGGGCCAAAAAAAGATCATATATACTTACATCTAAATCACCTTGATCCAAAAATATTAAGTACGAGACTTCCAGGTATATCAGAAACTGCAAAAATATTTGCTGGGGTCGATGTAACGAAAGAGCCCGTTCCCGTATTACCTACTGTTCATTATAATATGGGCGGTATTCCAACTAACTATCATGGGCAGGTAACTATCAAAACTAAGTCCAGTGAAAATCAGATAGTGCAAGGCCTAATGTCTATTGGCGAGGCTGCATGTGTATCTGTACATGGAGCTAATAGACTCGGGTCAAACTCTTTGCTCGATCTAGTCGTATTTGGAAGGGCTGCAAGTATAAAAGCTAAAGAAATTGTAAAATCTGGGGCGCCTCACAAAAAAACTGATAAAAATTCCTTAGATAAAATAATTACTAGATTTGACAATATTCGTAATGCAAGTGGCGGAACAAAAGTATCCCAATTAAGACATGAAATGCAAACTATAATGCAAACGCATGCAGCTGTATTTAGAACTGAGAACACTCTAAAAGAAGGCATAAAACTTCTTGACGAGTCTTATCGAAAGTATAATGACATAAGGCTTTCTGATAAATCACTTATCTGGAATACAGATTTAGTCGAGGCTCTGGAGCTTGCCAATTTGCTAGAACAGTCCCTTGTAACAATTTACGCCGCAGAAAATAGAAAAGAAAGTAGAGGCGCCCATGCAAGGGAGGATTACAAGGAAAGGGACGACAAAAAATGGATGGTCCATTCTCTTGCGACCTTAAATGAAGCTGGCAAAGTTAAGCTTGACTATAAAAAGGTCAATTTAAATACTTTAACAGATGAAGTTGAATCTGTTCCACCAAAAAAGCGAGTTTACTAGAGGGTATATTATGGCAGAATTTAGACTACCTCCAAATTCAAGAGTCAAAAATGGTCAATATCACAAACATATTGGCAAGAGCTCAAATATCAAAAAATTCAAAATTTATAGATATAATCCTGATTTAAGCGATAATCCAAGGCTAGATACATATGAGGTTGATCTTGATACTTGTGGTCCGATGGTGCTTGATGCTCTTCTAAAAATCAAAAACGAAATAGATTCAACTCTTACATTCAGAAGATCATGCCGAGAGGGTATATGCGGAAGTTGTTCTATGAATATAGATGGAACAAATACCCTTGCATGCACAAAGGCCATAGAAGATGTAAACGGCGATATCAAAATATATCCTCTTCCGCATATGTCTGTGATTAAGGATTTGGTGCCAGATTTATCTCATTTTTACGCACAGTATGAATCTATAAAGCCTTGGCTTCAATCTAGCTCTCCTACCGAACATAATAAGGAAAGACTTCAATCTATTGAAGATAGAGAAAAATTAGATGGAATTTATGAGTGTATATTATGCGCTTGTTGTTCCACTTCTTGCCCAAGTTATTGGTGGAATGGAGATAAATATCTCGGGCCTGCCATTTTGCTGCAAGCATACAGATGGATCCTTGATTCTAGAGATGAGGCCACAGGCGAGAGGTTAGAAGATCTTGAGGATCCGTTTAAACTTTATCGTTGCCACACTATAATGAATTGTGCTAAAACATGCCCCAAAGGATTAAATCCAGCAAAAGCAATAGCAGAAATTAAGAAAAAAATAGTTGAAAAAAAGGGTTTGTAAGTGGGCATACGCAATATTTGGACAAAAAATGAGCTAGAGAATGCTCTAGGACGGAGTATTACATCAGAGTATGAGTTTTTTGGCAAAATCGAATTTAATTCAAAAGATATAAAAGAAGGCGATATATTTATTGCGCTAGAAGGCGGAGCGCGTGATCCTCACGACTTCATTGAAGATGCGATAGCAAAAGGAGCAAGGGCGGTTATAGCTTATAAAAATTATAATCATCCTAAAGTAATAACAGTGCCTGATGGTTTAACGGCGCTACGATTGCTCGCAATATACAAGAGAAAAAATTTAAATGCAAGGTTCGTTGGAATTACTGGAAGCTCTGGCAAAACTTCTACAAAGAGTCACACAGCTTTTTTGCTCAGTAAATTTGGGCCAACATTTTACAATAAAGGATCTTTTAATAATCATATTGGAACTCCTTTAAGTATTGCATCAATTCCGAGAGATTCTAAGTTTGTTGTTCTTGAAATTGGCATGAACCATGCAGGTGAGATCAGAGAGCTTACGAAAATCGCAGAACCAAATATTGCAGTGGTCACAAATATTGGGCCTGCTCATATGCAAAATCTTGGATCTGTAGAGAATATTTGCAAAGCAAAATGTGAAATATTCGAGGGGCTTACAGGAGATAAAGTATCTGTGATTAACAGAGACTCTGTTTTTTACGAATTACAATATAATATAGCTAAAAATCTTGGTATAGATAACATATTTACTTTTGGAGAGAGCTCGAAGGCAGATTGTTTTCTTGAGTCATATGAATTTGGTAATAATGGTGAGCCAAGTAAGGCGAATTACAGTTTTTTCGGCAAAAAAATCAAGACAACGAATAATCTTTATGGCAAGCACCAAGCGCTAAATTTGGCAGCAAGCTTAATATGTCTTGAAGCTCTTGGGGTTAGCCCTGAGGCTGCAGCCGAATATTTCCCACAAATACCATCTAACGATGGTAGAGGGGTTATTCACTCTATTAAAATTGAAGGTGCTAAATTTAAGATTATAGATGATGCATATAATGCAAACCCTTCGTCACTAGCAGTTTCGCTTGCAGCGTTTGCCCAAATTCCTGGCAAAAAAATTGTGATTTTGGCTGATATGAGAGAACTTGGAGATAAAGCAGTAGAGCTTCACCGTGATATGAAAGATGCCGTAATCAATTCAGGTGCTGAGTTAGTTGTTACAGCTGGGAGTTTAATGTATCACCTTCATAATGCTGTTAAAGGCAATCTTAGAACTATGCATTTTGATTCTATAGGCACGGATGTTTTTGAGGAGATATTAAGAAAGGTTTCGCATGATGACTCTACTATTTTGGTCAAAGGTTCAAACTCAACAAAAATAAGAGATTTTGTAGCATTTATGCTTAGTAAAGAGGCCTTGCAAGACCAATGACTCTAGCTGAATTTTAGATAAAGATTCTCTTCTGCTTATATTGTTTGGTCATAAAGTAGTGATGGATTTTGTAATATTATACCGTCTCGCAAATATTTAAGGAATACTATTTGTTCAGTTAAGAATGGGAGAGTGATGCGAATTCCCATTCTAAATGATCAAATTAAATGATCCGCACGAATTGAAGCCAGGCTCACTTTTGGTCATCGTCATCCCCTCGAAAGAGGGGATCCAGGAATTATATATTCTAGATTCCCGCCTCCGCGGGAATGACAATTGCGATCACAGTGTCATCCCCTCGAAAGAGGGGATCCAGGAATTATATATTCTAGATTCCCGCCTCCGCGGGAATGACAAAAAAGGAGACGGGAATGACAAAAGTGGCAGTGGGAATGACAGTAGTGACGACTTAAGCGCCGTTGTCATCCCCGTGAGTTTTACATGTCATCCCCGTGAAAACGGGGATCCAGTAGAAGTGTCATCCCCTCGAAAGAGGGGATCCAGGGAATATAAAAACTAGATTCCCGCCTCCGCGGGAATGACAAAAGAGGAAGCGGGAATGACAGTGACGATCACAGTGTCATCCCCTCGAAAGAGGGGATCCAGGAAATATAATTCTTCTAGATTCCCGCCTCCGCGGGAATGACAAAAAGGATGCGGGAATGACAGGGACGTTGTCATCCCCTCGAAGGAGGGTGTCCAGGGAATATAAATACTGGATTCCCGCCTCCGCGGGAATGACAAAAGTGGTAGCGGGAATGACAATTACGGTGTCATCCCCTCGAAAGAGGGGATCCAGTAAACTTGTCATCCCCTCGAAAGAGGGGATCCAGGAAATATAATTCTTCTAGATTCCAGCCTCCGCGGGAATGACAAAAGTGGTAGCGGGAATGACAAAATACGTATCCTGAATATGATCGCCACTAGTGATTGCTTTTAATTAAATAAGTCAAGTGCGAGCGGATCTTCGTCAAATAGTTCGACCCAGGATATCAAGTTTTCATCGGTATCATAACCGAGATCCAATGCTAAATCTCCAGTCAAATCAAATCTTGCGGGAGGATTTTGTATGAACGCTCCCTCAGATCTCATCTTGACCTGTTCGCTATTACAAGAATCTGCTTGGATTTTTTGCTTTTTATTTGCTACTGCCCTTTCTTGGCTTGTGTTATCAGGTTTACAGGAAGCTGCTTCCATTGTTTTCGGAGTGAGTAACTCTAGGAATTTGGACGGTTGATATGTCTCAAGCGGTAAAGCATATATTTTTGACTTCATACACTGATTAGCTAAATTACATAATAAACTTTTAGAAGAGACCTGGAATTCATCATTTCCGTATAATAAATATGGCAATTTTAGTATTAAAGCCAAATCTTCTTGATCTACAAATGACTGTATTTGCTCTGTTGGTAAGTGAATTGTTGCTATTCTATACTCAGAATAATCATGTTTATACCAAATATCAAAATAGTTATCGCTTAAAACATTATAATCCTTGAGTTTGTGAGCGAAAATATGGGGGTAGCGTCCTTCGGTACTACGAGATACAAGAAATTCATTCTGCAATTGTGCTATATCGAGTTCTTGGTAATTTGCGATAGACATACCCGAGTTATGTATTGGCTTGCTAGTTAAATCACCTACTTCTTTGATCTTATCAAAAAAACGTTGGCGCATACATGCTTCAATTGGGGAAGTAAATCTATTTATTCCTGTTTTTTCGCTGATGACAAGGATTAGTTCGCTCGGATGGTCTTTAAATTCACTATAGTCTAATGTGATAGTTACATCAGTTGGATTTTCAATATATATTTCTTTGTGAGTAATTCCTAGTTTGGTCGATCTAACTTTTTCAATGAGTATTAAGTTAGGAGAAGATTCTGCCGTATGCTCAGCGTTGTTCTGATTATTCCCTGTGCTTATAGTATTATATATATTATTTATGTTTATCTTCTGTCTTTTCATGAGTTTTACCATTGTTTAAAATGAATATCAATCTTCAAAATTGGACCTCTGATAATATATTCGCATTTGATACAATAACGACGCATAAACGAAATTATTGATGATAAAAGCAATCTTAATTCTCGAATGTCATATAATTTTGGAGATTTGAAAAAATTAAGCTAACATGTGAAATATGTTTATTATAACTACTGGGATTGTTTATGGCTCTGGCCACTCCGTGGAAACAGGTTATCAAAGTATTGAGCCTTTGTAGTGACTATTGATTAGAGCGTTCTTATACCAAATCCCATTTTTAAATGATCCAGCTAAATTATTCAAATGAATTTCGCGGGTCTCGCCTGTACGCAACTTTTTATATACGCTAAAGCATAGGCTCCCCTAAAATTCATTTGTTCAGGTTTAATCTTGGATTAGGTATTACGCCCTCATGAGACATACATAGTCCCATAACATAGTCCTTCCGTAATTGGGAGCGGAGCGACGCTGCCCCGCCTACCATTCACCTTTTTACCTATTGTCAGTTATGATAATTCTTTTACAAAAGAATAAAGTTCTGCTTTTAAGGTGACAAGTAGATTCCTATCTTTGGAACTTGTAAAAAAAATACCCCTCAGCTCTTTGCAATCTCGAACTGTTAAAGCCTCGTCCTGTAGCTGCTTAATTTTAGCAAGCGGCAACTTATCACATTTTGTAAAAATAATCCAGTAAAATATATTAAAATCCTTAAGTATTCTTATTGCGTCTAGATCATTTTCCTTGATCCCGTGCCTTGAATCTATTAAGAGTAGTACTAATTTTAGATTAATATTCTGATCGAAGTAAGAGAGAATTAAATTACCCCAGTTTTTTTTATCCTTTTTACTTACCTTGGCATAGCCGTATCCTGGTAAATCAACTATGTAAAAAGAATCTCTCACATTAAAAAAATTAATTTGCTTGGTTCGTCCTGGTGTATGCGAAACTCTTGCAAGAGCTTTTCTATTTGTGATCGCATTTATCAAGCTCGATTTTCCAACGTTAGATTTGCCAGCAAAAGCAAATTCAGGGAGTCTTATCAGGGGAAGATCACCGGGTTTTTGCGCGCCAAAAACAAACTTTATTTCGCCTGAGCATAGTTTATCCAGCTCTTCTGCTAGCCTATCTTGATTTGTCATTCGAAATATTTATGTAGCTTTGCTGCGCAATCGAAAGAATATTATTCCATGTCCAGTATATCAGTAAACCTGAAGGGAAGCTAGAAAACATGAATAAAAACATTATAGGCATCAAAGACATAACCTGAGCTTGAACTGGGTCAGATGGCGGAGGCGATAATTTTTGCTGAATAAACATAGTTAAAGCCATAAGTAAAGGCCATGCGCCAATATGAAGATATGATGGTGGTTCGAATGCCAATATGCCGAATAAATTAAAAATATTAGAAGGGTCTGGTGCTGATAAATCAAATATCCATCCATAAAATGGAGCATGCCTCATGTCGATTGATACATTAAGAACTTTATATAACGAGAAAAATACTGGTATTTGAATTAAAAGCGGTAAAAGTCCAGCCAGCGGATTTATATTATGTTTTTTGTATAGTTCCATGATCTCTTTATTCATGGTTACTTGATCGTCCTTGTATATAGTTTTTAATCTATCTATTTGAGGCTGGATAGTTCTCATAGACTTCATTGATTTAAAGGACTTACTCGCCATGCCGAACATAGATAATTTGACTAAAATCGTTACAATCATAATGCTTAGTCCATAATTTCCCACTAAATCATCGAAAAAGTGAAGAATATTAAGGAGCGGTTTCGTTATTATGTAAAACCATCCAAAATCTACCGTCCTATCAAATAATTTTATTTTTAGTTTCGATTCATATTCGTCTATAAGAGAAAGTTCTTTAGCGCCGCCGAATAGATAATGAGATATTTGAAATTCGGTACCAGATTTTATCTCTATTTCATCTGATATAAATGATACTTGATATCTTGGCTGTTGCTTCTGCCAAAAAAATGCAGCATTCATGTCATAATTTCTCTCTTTGTCAGGAATAAAGGCTGTAATCCAGTATTTATCATTAAGGCTTAGCCAATCTATTTTTGAATTTTGGCTAGTGATTTTTTTCTTATCCCTCACTTCAGTATATCCGTATTCTCTAAGCTCGTCATCTATGACACCAGAGATTCCCTCATGAACTATAGACATATTAGCTGATTTATAATCATAAGTTTTATAGATAAGTCCATATGACTTAAGTTTAATATTTGCCCCAGAATGATTTTCTACCTGTGCATGAATGTTAAACATATAATGATCATCCAAAGAAATTTTAACAAAAAAATTAAGTCCTTGGTTGTTGTTCCATTTGCAAGTTAAAGCCTCGTTTTGAATGAAATGTTTCTTGTCGCAAGTCCATACAGAATTGTAATTCGGAAGTCTTATTGCTTTATCATCTGAAACCCATCCAAATTCAGCAAAATAAGGTTTACTAGTATTGACTGGCTCAAGAAGAGAAATATTCTCTGAATCATTATGTATGGTTTCTTTATAGTTTTTGAATCGAATATCATCAAATCTGAGACCTAAGGTGTTTATAGATCCATCTATTTTTGCATTTTCAAATTTTATTCTCGATGGGTCCCTGATAGCCTCAGATTTACGTGTAAACTCATTGTGACTTTCTAATGTTTTTTGTTCTTTTGCTATTGTTTTTTCGATCTTTTTTGCTTCTGCTGCCTTGATAGTTTTTGGTCTTTCGTAGTAATGTTGCCAGCCAAAAATTATCGCCATAGAAAGCATTATAGCTAAGAAGAGATTGAAATCCTGGTTATTCATCTAATATACTAAAATCTTTTATCGAAGGAGTATTTATACATATATTATTTGCTGAATAAATCAATATTTTTAAATAAGGATTAATGGAAGGATTGAGGGCTCAGTCTTTTTTCTGCCTAGTATTATCATCGGTTGAGTCTGAGTCAATCTCAGTGTCATTTGCCTCTAATTCAATTAGCTCATTTTTAGATGATACTAGTTGATATCTTTCAAGCATTTTCGTTTGTTTAATACTTGTTGAAGCGCCGAATATTTTTAGCTTTTTTACTTTAGAAATGATATTTCTGTTAAAAGATGCAGCGAACTTATCATAATTACTGACGATGCTAGAAACACTAGCTCCAAGTCTAAATGCATGGTTTGAGATAAGTGTGATCGAATTCAGCATATTGTTAATTTCTAATATGATATTTTCATAATTATCTATCCTCATTTTTTCGCTAATATGCATTCTTGCCACAGAGAGTATATTCATCAGGCCCGCAGGCCCTACTGGATAAATATTATTTTTCCATGCATTGTTAATAAAATTCTTATCAGCCTCACTAATTTTGATTAATGCTTGGTCGGTCGGGACAAACATAGCCGTGCTAACTCTTCTCACGCTAATATTTTTTTTGCGTAAATCTTCTTGTAACTGCCCTGTATAATCTTTGGATATAAGAGATTTTAGATGGTTATTCATAGATTTTGCAAGTTCGGATAAATCGCTCTGACTGACTAAAAATTGAGATGATTTTGCGTCAATAATTAGAATATTTTCGTTTGGAAGTAAAATCACTACATCTGGTCTTAATTTATTGTTTTCCTCGCCCTCAAAACTATATTGTAAAAAAAAATCGGCATTAGCTCTTAGACCGGAATTTTTCAGTAAATTCTCTAATGTGATTTCAGCTAAAGCCCCAGTGGAAACAGGAGAGAGTAGAGACTTTTGCAAATTATCGACTAAGGATTTGGAGGATTCAAAATCCTTGTTAAGGCTTGATATAAGATTTGAGACTTTTTGTAGTTCTAAGTTAAAGTTTTCGGTAGATTTAGATATATTCTCTTCCGTTTGTTTTCTCGCCTCATTAACTTCTTTTTTGTGAATATCGATCAATTGATCCACCATATTTTTACTAATATCATATAAAATAGATTTTGAATTCTGGTGAATTTTTGCGGCTGATTCTTCGGAGTTACTTAAATTTGCTTTCAGGTGTTCAGTAGATTTAAGCAATTCTATCTTTTCATTAATTAATTTCTGAAAATCCAGTTCTAGCTTAAGTAGTTTTTCTGAATTGATATCATAGATAATTTTTAAATTATTGTATTTTAAATATGTTATTAGCGCTATTATCCCAGCTAATATAGATGCCAGAGACAGTATGTAAATTATCATGATAGTTTAATACTATGATTAATGTGAATATTCATGATCAGCCCAAAGCCAATCAGCATAGTTCCAAGTACTGTACCTCCATATGACACTAGTGGTAGTGGTATTCCAACTACAGGTAACAGTCCAGTCACCATTCCTATGTTAATAAATATATGACAAAAGAAAATTGAAACAATACCAATCGAGAGAAATTTTAAATATAAGGCTTTAGCATTAATTGAAATTGCAAGAGATGCATATATTATTATGCCATAAATCACTATAAGAGTAAGTCCGCCAATAAAACCTAGGTCCTCGGAGATACATGAAAATATAAAATCAGTTTGATGCTCTGGCAGAAAACTCAAATGACTTTGACTTCCCTGGCCAAGGCCTCTGCCAAAAAACCCACCTGATCCAATAGCAATTTTTGATTGTATAATATTGTACCCTGAGCCTAATGGGTCTTTATCAGGATTAAAAAAAATCTCAATCCTGCGCTTTTGATAATCATGAAGCTTATACCAAAATACCGGCGATAAGGATAATACACACAAAGTTGCAATGCCAAAAATCTTGAGCTTTACCCCAGAAATGAAGAATAATATTGAAGAGACTAGGATTATCACTATACCTGTTCCAAGATCTGGCTGAAGTATCACAAGCCCAGAGACTAAAATAATTGCAAGGGATGGAGGTATTAAGTATAAAGTATTTTTAACTTTCTTGTCAGACAGATTGTGAAAATATTTTGACAAAAACAAAACAAGTGCAAGTTTTGCAAGTTCAGAAGGTTGTATTTTGAGAAAGCCGCCTAAATTTAGCCATCTAGTTGCCCCCATTGAACTATGGCCAGATATAGTAACAGTAAACAGTAATCCTATTACAAGAAAAAAAATACTATATGAATATTGATAAATGATTCTTATATCAGCAAAAGCAACAGACAGCATTATTACAAAAAAAATTACAAAATGGATCATTTGTTTTATTGCCCATGGGTATAAATTATTTTGACCAGCTGAATAAAGTATGACAAAACCGAATATGCAATTTATCACAATAAAACATAGTAGTAACTGAGGTAATTTGCTTAGCTGATTAAACGATAATCTATAATTCATCCAAAAATTGCTCATCACACTAATAGCTTATTTTTGTTTTTCAGTTTTGCTGACCAAGCTATGATAATATGCTCTAATTTTTTTTAGGTTATATTCCCCTTTGTAATTATGATCTAATGATATAATTTTATTTAAATAAAAATTTATTTCTTCTGCGTCTAAAGATGATAAATCATGCATTTCGTCATTACTACTAATAATTTTTTCTATCTCTAACTCGATATCTTTTTTTGTTGTATCTATACGCTTTGTTAGATTTACAAGAAATTTCACGACCCTTTTATAATCACTTGGCTCAAATACAAGCACAGCTAATAAAATTATAATAGCAATTTCGCCTAAACCCATTTTTCTTTATTGTTTACTTATTTTTATTTTCCAATGCAAAAGCTAGAGAAAATTTTATTTAATATATCTTCTGAGTCAATTTTGCCTATTAAAGCTCCAAGCACTCTGGAGCAAATTCTTAAATCTTCAGCCGCAAGAACAAGATCAGCATTTAAATCACAAGCATCAAGAGCTTTTATTGCATTAACAATTATACTTCTATGACGTTCATTTATAACTAAACTATTACCACTTCCAGCTATATGTGCAGCCTTGTTTAAGATTTCTTCAAGTAGTAAGTCAAGACCAATATTTTTCTTTACTGATATTAGAGTTTGTATATTAGACGTTTTGTCTCCTAGATGCAAATCAATTTTATTCATGACCAAAATAGTGTCATCAGCTACTACTGTATCACTGCTAACATAATCATCTGGAGTGATCATATGAATTTTAATATCTGCTTGATCTACTGTTTTTTTTGCTCTTTTTATCCCCTCAATTTCTATTGCGCAAGATGAGTCTCTAAGTCCTGCTGTATCTTGTAAAATTATTGGATATCCTCCAATATCAACATGAGTTTCTATTGTGTCCCTTGTCGTTCCTGCTATGTTTGATACTATGGCAGCTTCACGGCCTGATAAATAATTAAGCAAGCTAGATTTGCCTACATTAGGCTTTCCATATATCGCAAGTTTTATACCATGTCTTAGTCTTTCTCCCTTTTTATTATCATTTACAAAACTTTTGAGAGAAGATTTTAATTCAGTGATAGTATTTGTTGCTATATCGAGAATGTCTTTTGGTATTTCTTCATCTGGAAAATCAATAAAGGCCTCTAGCAAAGATTGTATATTAACAATATTAGATCTCCACTCCTCAATTTTATCATAGAAGTATCCAGACATATGCATTTGTGCCTGTTTTTTTTGTATCTCAGTTTCGGAATTTATGAGATCCATTAAACCTTCAATTTTTGTGAGGTCTTGTTTGCCGTTTAATAATGCTCTTTTTGAAAATTCACCTGCCTCAGCGTATCTCACATTTGGAAATTTAAGAAGGGATGAAATGAGCGATTTTCCTACAGCGATGCTGCCATGTGTATATATTTCAACCATGTCTTCACCTGTGTAGCTATTAGGAGACCCAAAAAAAACATACATTACGTCATCTATAATTTCATTTGTCTCTTGATCTTGTAACAAACCTCTGTAAAATCGCTTACTCTTAAAAGATTTTTGTTTAGATAGAGTTGTAATTATGTCATAACTATTTGGCCCTGAAAGCCTATATACAGCAATTGCAGATTTCCCAGGGGCTGAACTTAATGCAAATATTGTGTCGTTTGCCATAATTTCTGTAAATTATTAATTTTTTTAGTTACTATTTTATAACCAAATCTTCATTTTAGGTCTCTATGAATAACGTTACAACTCACTTAGAATCTTTAATCAAGTCCTGGAAAAATTCTTTTCAGCTTTGTTTAAATGACAAAAAAAATCACGATTTATCCAAAACTATATATGATAAATACCTAAAAAACATGCCTATAGATTTCATCTATAGTTACGATCCAAGAGAAGCGTGCCTTGACATACCTGAGTTCGAGGAATTATCTGAAAATAAAAGGATTATATACAGATTAACGCAGCAAAAAGATAATATATCTCTCAAGCTATTCTCCCTGGGTAAAAAAATCAGCTTATCCACTATAGTGCCTATTATCGAGAATTTAGGATTCACAGTTGAAGAAGAGCAATCTTATGAGTTCCTTGAGGGACAAGGTTACTATTTACAAAAATATATTTTATCAAACTCAATTACAATAAAAGATTTCGATAATACTAAGGAGCTTGTAGAGGATGCATTATACGCTATTTTTAGCAAAAAAACAATCACTGATGATCTTACAAAGCTTATAACCTATAGCGGCCTTTCTTGGCGTGAAATAGATTTAGTAAGGGCTTTATCGCACTATATTCATCAGATCGGACTTCCTTATGACTATAAATATGTAAATGCAACTTTGGTTACATATAATGAATTTGCAGAAAATTTAATAAATTTATTCGTCTATAAGTTTGACCCTCAAAACAATAATCTAGATAAATATAATAATCTTTTAAAGAACCAAAAGGATTTTTTAATCACAGTTCATAATAATTCCGAAGACAAAATACTTAGTCTTTTTTGTAGTGTTATTGACGCGATTGTAAGAACTAATTTTTTCCAAAAAAACAATAACAACCCAAAAAAATATATTTCTTTTAAGATTAATTCTGCAAAAGTGCCGTCCATACCATCTCCAGTGCCATATGCAGAAATTTTTGTATATTCAAATGACTTTGAGGCGATTCACTTAAGAGGTGGTAAAGTTGCGCGAGGCGGAATTAGATGGTCAGACAGAACTGAGGATTATAGAACCGAGGTGCTGGGACTAATGAAGGCTCAGATGACCAAAAATTCAGTGATTGTACCTGTTGGGTCTAAAGGTGGTTTTATTGTAAGAAATTTACGAGATTTTGCAACCAAGGCAGAATCGCTAAATTTTGCAATTAGCTGCTATAAAAATTTCTTAAGAGGAGTTCTTGATATAACAGATAACATAATATCCGGACAAATCTCCCATCCAAAGGATACATTAATATATGATGAGGATGATCCTTATCTTGTCGTTGCTGCAGACAAAGGAACGGCGAGTTTTTCAGATTATGCTAATGAAGTATCGGCCGAATATAACTTCTGGCTAAAAGATGCTTTTGCCTCAGGTGGGTCTGCCGGTTATGATCACAAAAAAATTGGTATAACTGCTAAAGGCGCTTGGATTTCAGTGAAAAGGCACTTTAAAGAAATAGGAATAAACCCTGAGATCGATGAGATAACTGTTTCAGGAATAGGAGATATGTCGGGTGATGTTTTTGGGAATGGTATGCTTTTATCAAGTTCAATTAAACTTGTAGGAGCTTTTAATCATATGCATATTTTTATAGATCCAAACCCAAATCCTGAGGTAAGTTTTAAGGAAAGGAAGAGGCTTTTTAATCTCCCAGGATCTAAATGGTCTGATTATGATCAATCAGTGTTATCCAAGGGCGGCGCTATATATGAAAGAACTGCTAAAACAGTCAAATTGTCAAAAGAAGCAAAAGATCTTCTTGAACTTGAGCGTGATGAGTTTTCACCAGATGAGCTCATAAGATCTATACTAAAAGCAAAAGTTGATTTAGTATGGAATGGTGGAATAGGAACTTATGTCAAATCCTCAAGCGAGGAGAATATCAGAATTGGAGATAAAACAAACGATATATTAAGAATCAATGGATCAGATTTAAATGCAAAAGTAGTGGCTGAAGGGGGAAATCTTGGCTTTTCTCAGAAGGGGAGAATAGAATATGCCCAAAAAGGCGGCAGAATTAATACTGATTTTATTGATAATTCTGCTGGCGTTGATTGTTCTGATCATGAGGTGAATATAAAAATAGTTCTAAATGAAGCTGTAGCTAAAGGAAAGCTAAATTTAAGCGATAGAAATATACTTCTCGCGGAGATGACAGAACAAATTGCAAGTCTTGTACTTGAGAATAATATGCGTCAAACTCTAGCTTTAACTATGATGCAAAACTCATCCATTTTCAATATGGAGATATTTGTAAGATTGATTAATTACTTAGAAGAATCAAAAATATTGAGTAGGGAATTAGAGTTTTTGCCTAGTAATTCAGAGCTAATGATTAGGAGTAATCACGGTGAAAAGCTTACAAGACCTGAGCTTTCAGTATTATTATCATATACTAAAAGAGCAGTTTATAATGAGCTTGAAAATAGCAAAATTGTTCATGAAGAATATTTCTCATCATGGATACTCGAATATTTTCCAGAAGTTATGAGAGATAAGTTTAAGGATGAGATCCTAAACCATAGATTAAGGCCGCAAATTATTTTAACAATACTCACGAATAAACTTGTGAATCAATTAAGCGGCCCTGTAATTAGCTTAATAAAATTCGAGACCGGAAGCAAGATTTGCGACATAGCGCGAGGGTTTATTATTGTTCAAGAGATTTTTGACTTAATCTCACTATGGCGTGAAGTAGATGAAATTCCCGCTAATATACCTATAAATATAATTATTGAAATTTACACTGATTTAAATAAAGTAATGAGAAGGGGTATTTCTTGGATGATTAGAAATCTTGACCATCCTATGAAAATCGAGGAATCTATTCAAAAATATAAAGACTCGGTGCTCGCGATATCGAATATGCTTACAATAAACCTTTCCGGAAAAGCAAAGGATAAATTTGAGAATAAGTATCAAAGATATATTGACTGCGGCCTTTCAGCGTCTCTTGCGGCAAAGAGCGCAACTCTAGACTCGCTAATTTCGTCTTTTGATATTGCTTTTATCAGCCATAATACTGGAGTCGATATAGAGGTAATTTGTGCTGCATATTTTAAAGTTGCAAATATTTATAATATTGATTTTCTGAGAAGGTCATGTGACAAATTGGTCTCTGAGTCTTTTTGGCAAAGACTTTCGCTTGAGTCTATTAAAGATGATCTTTATGACAAACAAAGAAGGTTGATGTCCTTAATAATAAAGGATAATATGATAAAAAACGTTGAGGAATGGCATAAAAAAAACAGAAGTATCTCAAATATTTTCTCAGAGTTTGTTGAAAATTTAAAAATTCAAGAAAATATTGACATTAGCATGATAATATTAGCTAATAAAAAACTCGAAACATTTATTCGAAAAAAATGAGTACAATTGAAACTACAGAAAAAATAAATGAAATAAGTTCTCTTTTAAAAAAAACTCGCTTAGAAAGAGGAATAGATCTTGAGAAAATTTCCGAAGACTTAAGGATCCGAAAGAAGTACCTAGAGGCCATCGAAAATGGTGATCTAAAGCAGGTACCGGGTAAAGCTTATAGAGATGGTTATATAAGAATGTACTCAAGTTATTTAGGGTTATTTGACGAAGTTGCGAAACTTCTTGTAGATGAGCCCAAAAAAAATAAACAAAAATTTGTTAGCACTAGAAAGCAAATTGATGATAATATGATTCTGGGATCAATATTTGGTGTATTGATCTTTGTTTTATTTATATTAATCTGGTTTAGATCTGACTCAGGATATGTTCATGATAAAACGGTGCTAGATCATATAATAGAAGCTGAAAAAATGGAACTTTTAGAATAAAATGTTATTAATTGAGCTTGCAAAAGAAATTCTGCGAAATACAGACGAATTACATGAACATGTAAAGTCTTGTATTAGTCAGAACCATGAATTAATAAAGATAAATCAAGAGCTGATTAAGGAGAATTCTATTCTTAAGAAAGAGCGTGAAGATGCGCTTCGTGAGGTAGAAAGATGCTTAAATGTGATTAAAAATATAACAGACGATAATGGCAACGATAGTAGCGAAAATAAATAGCAAGGAGTTTAAGGTCGAATGTCCTGACAGTGAAAAACAAGATGTAAACGACTCTGCAGCAAAAATAGAAAAATTAGTGTCAGAGCTTAAAGAGCATAATCCCTTAGCAAATACTGATAAATTGCTTTTTTTAGCTGCGATGATAATACAAAATAACAGTGCAAATCTATCTAGAAGTAATAAAGATAGAGCGCTTGAGGAAGAGTTAAATCAGCTTATACTTGAGATCAAAAAAAGATCTAGTAGTATTTTACAAGAATTCAGAAGATAGCGCCAACACTGGAGCTGACTGGGGTTGTTTGGCTTCTTAAATGCATATTCAATATTTTACCTCTTTTACCTTTGTTGATTTTTTTCTGAAAATTCATTATTTAGAAATCCAAGAATTAATGACATTAGGAGTAAGCAACTAGGAATAATTGTTCTGTACGTAAGTAGTCAAAGTTGAGACTTGGTATTATACCAAATCCCAGATTAAATAATACTAGGAGCGAGGAGTGAAGCCTACTACATGCTAGGTGAGCGACGAGCGACAAAGTAGTACTTAAAAATGGGATTTGGTATTACTTATTGATTGGCGGTGCATGGGTCTATTGTCATATAAATTTTACAATGAAGATAATTAAAGAAGTAAATCTGAATTTTAACTCAGAATATCTATTAAAACTCTTACGGATATTTGCAAATCATGACGTCAAGGCAAGAGTTGTTGGTGGTGCTGTGAGGGATGCTCTTATTGGCATACAAACAAACGACATAGATATCGCAGTTTCAACAAATCCAGTCGAGACGACTGGCATACTTGAAGCATCAGGATTTAAAGTTGTAAAAACTGGGATTGAGCATGGCACTGTCACTGTACTAGCTCCAAATGAGGCTTTTGAAGTAACTACTTTAAGAAAGGATGTAAAAACTTTCGGAAGAAAGGCTATAGTTGAGTTTACAGATGATTTTGAAGAAGATGCAACAAGGCGTGATTTTACAATTAATGCCATGAGTTATGATTGTTTATCGCTTGAATTGTATGACTATTTTGGTGGTCTTGATGACCTGAATCAAAAAAGGGTAAGATTCATAGGTGATCCGATCATGAGAATCCAAGAGGACTATCTTAGAATACTACGATTTTTTAGGTTCAGCACATATTATTCTGCATCTTTGGATGCAGAAGGTCTAAAATCCTGCAAAGACAATGTGCATAATTTAAAAATACTTTCAAAGGAGAGAATTAATAAAGAATTAAGCAAAATACTCTCATGCCCCAAAGATATAAGTCTAATAATAGCTAGCATGAACGAGATTAAGATTTTCGAGGTAATTGCTAGTGAATTTGCACTTGATATCACCGGTATTATAAATCTAGAAAATAGATTATGGACCAATGTCAGCTTTACTGAACTCAATGTCAATCTTATGTTACTTAGACTTAGTTTCTTGATATTTTTACTAGGGAAAGCAGAGGGGGTCAAGTTTTTAGAGTTTATGAAATATAGCACAAGCCAGATAAATGCTTTTAAAATCATAATTAGCTTTACCGATGAGATTGTTGAACTACAAAAAAAATCTAATATATATTTCGAGATAAGCAAAGCATGGTATTACCATACTGAGTATGTGGGATATTTTTTGCTGATAGCTTATATTCTCGATAAAATATCGATTGAAGAATTGGATGTTTTTAAGGCAAAAACACAAACTTTGCCCCCAAAGTTACCTGTATTAGCCGAGGAAATAACGAACCAAGGCTTTACTGGTGCAGCCCTTGGCATAAGGAAAAAGTATTTAGAAAAAGAATGGATAAGATCAGGATTTTCTATTACAAAGGAAGAATTATTAAAATTAAAATAGGTTTTCATGCAAATCATTAGGATTAAAAAATTATCTGAATCGGCCATTTTGCCAAAATATGCAACAAAATTAAGTGCCGGGGTCGATATACATGCAAATTTACACGAAAATATAGTTATTTTTCCTGGAAAATCTGCTATCATTCCATCAGGTATTGCGATTGCTCTACCGGAGGGTTATGAGGCGCAAGTAAGGCCAAGATCAGGACTTGCAGCGAAAAACAGTATCACAGTGTTAAATAGTCCTGGCACTGTAGATTGTGACTATAGAGGCGAAATTAAAGTTATACTTATAAATCACGGTAGGGACGAGTTTACAGTCGAGCATGGTATGAGAATAGCGCAAATAGTTATCTCAAAATATGAGCAGGTTAATTTCGTTGAAGCGAATTTAGATGCGGATGAAACAGACAGGGGCGCAAAAGGATTTGGTTCAACAGGTATATGAGAATTTATTCTAGGAATTAAAACTCATATGAGGTAAGGTTTGTAGCGGAAATATGGATAAAGCCCGGAGGGTATGTGTAGCCTAAAATAACCATAAGAGCGATTTTTTGATAAATTCTGCGTTATAAACTAAAAAAAACAATTCCCACTGCACTTGCAGTATATTATAACAATAATTTTAAAAATGAAAATATATACACTGAAAGAGATCGTAACTCCCAGATTGATATTAAGGCCAGTTAAACATGGTGATGAATTTCAGATCAATAAGCTTGTTAATAATTCGATTGAAAATCTTAAAAAGTGGAATACTTGGACAAAAAATACATCATTTGACGCTACTAAAAGATTCGTAGAAAAAAGCGTACTAGCATGGAAAGAAAAGGCGCTAGATGATTTACCTATGTCTGCAATTTATAAAGAGAGTGGTAATATTATAGGCGTTTGCGGCTATAACGACAATACACTTCCTCAGGATGGTATATATGAGATTGGCTACTGGCTCGATGTAGATTACCAAGGGATGGGACTTGCAACAGAATATGCTAATGCATTAACTAGAGTAGCTTTAGACATTCTTTCTGCAAAAAAAGCTGTTATAGTAGCGGAAGAGGGGAATACTAAAAGTATGGCAGTAGCTAAAAGACTCGGATTTAGCTATGCCGGAGAAAAAAAACGAAATCTATCAAATGATGTTCTATTGAAAGAAGAGCTAGTTAAACATGTTTTTATTCTCACTGAAACAAGTGAGTTACCCGCTCTTGATCTGGAAGTTGACTGGAATAATTAGATGTTCGCATTTTGTTATAAAAAATTTGTTATAAATAATTTGTTATAAATAATATATCGATTAAATCTATTCAGCTTCACCAAAAACAAGAATTATAGATGCTATAATTGCGCAAGTATTTAAAAATGTGCTTGTTATTAGCAACTTTGATTAGTCATTTCATCTAAGATCATGATCGTATTTTCGTCAATATTAGATAAATACAAGTAATAATCCTCTCCAAATAACCACATATCGTTTATAGTGTCATTTTGAAATGCTTCAAGTTCTAAGCTGCCTGAATTTTTTTTCGTGGCTGCTTTTATGAGCTGATCACGTATTACTTCCTGATTGATTAAAAACCATAGTTGATAATATCTTAAGTAGAAAGCATTAAGAACGGACGCTGTTTTTAAGTCGTAAATACCATTACAATTTATGTAAGAATATCCCAAAGAATATAGTTTCTCTTGAATATTCAAAATACTTTCTCCAGAGTCGTTATACTTGTAAAGCATTTCGGGATTTTGCTTAATGGTACAATCATGATGGTAACATACACCTGTATCGGATAGTAGTCTCCACGGAAAATGTAAGCCTGGATCTATTTTGCCAGGTTGAGGAGTGTCGTTTATTATTCGATATGGAGCTATTTCGGCATGAGATAGTACGTTACTTTTCTCGATATCATATTTATCTTCCAGTATCTTTAGTAGTGCGGAAATTGAGCTTATTTGTTCATTCGTAAATTGGTGTTCATAACTACCTTGTAGTTCAATTCCTATAGAAGATTGATTGAGTCCCACATCTGACTTGAATTGAGACTGACCCGCATGATTCGCAAGTAAATCGTCATGTACAAATTGGTAAATTCTACCATTTCGATCTATATAATAGTGGGAGGATAATTTTTCTTTTGTAAAAATATCTATTGTTTCTTTTAAGTCGTACTTGATATCATGAATAATTATATATTTGACAACTGCTCCACTCGGTCTTGTTTTGTAACAATTGCTGGGTAAAGGTTTTTGCTCTATCTTTAAATAATCCGTAATCATTAATTTTGGATTGTTGTTTTGTATAGGCAATATACTGTTTCAGTACAATTTATCAACAAGTTTAGCAAAGTTTTTACCAAGGCGTATTATGATAAAGCATATAATAACGCTATAGAGAATATCGGCAGGGTAATGCATCGCAAGTGCAATACGGGAAATAGAAGTAAGTATTATTATAATCACGCAAAAACACTTAGAAATATTTCCGGTAAATTTCCAAACTGAGTAGGCGCATAATATAGAAATCGCAACATGACTACTAGGAAAGCTAGAAAGGCAACGCTCCAGGGATGTATCAATAATTGTTTTAAATTCTCCTAAAGTCTCATTGCAGAACGGGCGGGGCATGTTAAACCCAAATTTCATTGCGCTATATAATAATCCAATCATTGAATAAATAATTCCTATTTCAACAAAGTGACTGAATCTTTCTCTTATTTTTGCTGCTTGTTTTAAGCTAGGTACGCTTCCCATAATCCAAGAATTGAATTTCCTTTGGAATGGCAAGTGGATGATGGGGCGTATCTTGAAATATAAAGCGCAGCAATTTCTAGAGTATGGGCAGCATACTAAAAAAAATACAAAAGCTATTATATAGTAAATTGCAAAATTGCTAATATTAAATAAAAAGGAAATATAGCTTAAGAAGATTTGTATATGCTCGTCCTGAAGTTTATTGTTCAGCGACCTAAAGATTATGCTATTGTAACCAAGAAAGTCATAGATATAATATTTAATCATAAAATATAATTGATGAGTAGTATTTATTCAGAGGTCTCATCATAGCCACCAGATATTTTTATGGAAAGCAAATTTTCGCTTTTACATATTTCCGAATTTTCAATTTCTTGGCTAGGTTTGTATTGAATTAGATTGTATTTATGCAAAATATTATTTTTCTCTGCTACTAACCTAGTAGCGTGTACAGAGCAGGGGCCAAGCATTGCAGTATTTGTGCTGTCTTTGATATATCTTGCTAACTCAAGGAGACATTCATTTGTAAAGAGTGTCTCCTTGATATTTTGTTCATTATTTTTTATTGAGCTATAGGCAAGTTGATCTGGATCATTTCTTGCTACTGAGTATAAATTTCGGAAGTGAATCTCTTTATTATTCGGTTTTAGCTTTTCGGCAAAAGTGAAATCGTCAAAAAGATCATCTTTAGAGACGCTGAGTTTAGTAGATCTAAATTTTGACCTGTTTATTTTTACGCAATTTTTATCTGAAGGTAGAGTAAGTAAGTATAAACTACATTCAATTAATTTCAAAAGATTCATGATTTTCCTGCTACATAACTATAAACCCATAATTATTTAATACTAATTATCCAAAAATTACTCTTTGATTTGATTATAGCGATGATTAAAAAACTGAGTTTTTGGCAAAGAAGTTACATTAGAGCATGGAAATATCATTATCCTGCCAGCGGCACAATAGACTTTTCCGAAAAACTCTACTCCTAGAGGCAATTGCCCCGCCCGCGCAAGTATAGCAGAATCCTCACGTACCTCTCTCATGTACGCTGCAATTTTGCGCTCCGCCTGCGCCAGCTACTTGCCCGTTAGGAGCGAGTTTACGAAGAGGTCTAATCTAGATGGAAGTGGACCTAACGTCTTGTTTATTACTTTCCAATCTGGGGTTATGAGTCATCCTCTTCAATCGATTTTAAACCTATAGAGAGTAGTTTGCGATAATTAGTTTTCCCGGTGGAAAGGACTGGGATTTCCTGTATAAATTTTACTATCCTTGGCATAAGGAGTTTTGATAAACCAAGCTCATTAATTTTTTGGTTAATGGAATCACGATGAACCTTTGTGCTTTCGGTAAATAATATTATCACTTCTCCTCTACTTGCATCATCTATGTGAATTGCTGCGCTTGTTACGCTTGAGTCAATGGAGCTAGCAACTTCTTCTACCGTTGCAAGAGATACCATTTCTCCTGCAATTTTTGCAAATCTTTTCGCTCTACCTTTAATGATTATGTATCCATCTTCATTTATATCGACTATATCTCCGGTGTCATACCATTTTTCACCAGATTTATCGGGCTCGATAGGAACGATTGCTCCTGGATTATCATGAAAAATATATCCCATCATTATATTTGGGCCCTTTATATATAATCTACCCCCTTCCTTTATACCATCTACTGGAATTACTTTGGCTTCTATTCCCGGTAATAATCTACCAACAGATCCGTGAAGATCATGCATAGGAGTATTCACTGAAACAACAGGAGACGCTTCTGTTACTCCGTAACCTTCAAATATTCTAACGCCAAATTTTTCAAACCATAATTTTCGTGTTTCGGGCCTAAGTTTTTCTGCGCCTGCAAATGCATATCTAACTGAATAAAAGTCATAAGGATCAGCAAATTTCGCATATCCGTTCAAAAAGGTATCTGTCCCAAGCATTATAGTTGCGTCTACATCATATATCATTTCTGGTATGACTCTATAATGAAGAGGCGAGGGGTAGAAATAAGTCTTAACGCCAGCAAGAATAGGCAAAACACAGCCAGCCATGAGTCCAAAGCAATGGAACATTGGCAGTGCATTAAATACAATATCAGTTGTTAAGAAATCTACCCTCGCTTTCATTTGGTATACATTTGCTTGTAGATTTTCATGCGATAACGCAACAGCTTTAGGATTACCTTCGGTGCCAGAAGTAAATAAAATTGCTGCTACTTCTTCTTTTTTTTGTTCCTGTTTATTTATATACTTATAATAAGTCATAGGAATCATGGATCCAAGAAAGCCTGATAATTTTTCAAATAGAGTCAGCTTTGCACCGATATCCTCTAAGTAAATCAGAGTAAATTGTTCTGAGAGTTTTTGCGCTATTTCTTTGAGGTCTGCTGCATCAATAAATTGTCTTGATGTAATAATGAGTTTTAATTGCGCTGTTGTGCATGCTGCGACAATCATTGAATAACCAAGAGAAAAATTGATCATAGCAGGTGCGCGGTTATATGCATGGAGTGCAAAGAAAGTGATAGCAGCAGCGCAGCTAGTAGGCAGCATAATGCCTATGTTGTCTCTAACATCGGAGAGTTTAGCGAGCGCCCCCCCGAGAATAAAGCTTCTTTTCATTAAATCTATGTAAGTAATCGCTTTATTATCTCGTCCCTCAAAAATAATAGGTAAGTTTCTGCCATATGTTGACCTGCTATCAATCAAGGACTCAAAAATAGTTTTTTTGTAATCGGAGCTCTCAAACATCATATCCGACATGATATTATAAAGCCTATTACTTAAATATTTTCTCCTGAGTTTACTATCTTCTAGTCCGTCTGGTACCTCCATTTTCACAGGAGGAAGAATCGTTATTGTAATCTTTGGAAAGTAGCTATTTTTTATTACATGTCTCACTCTGGATGTCATTGTGAATTCAGTGCCCTCGATCCTTATAGGAAGTATAACAGCATCGCTTTTATCGGCAATCATACCAGGTCCTTCATATATCTTCATTAATGCGCCGGTTGTACTTCTTCTGCCTTCTGGAAAAATTACTATTTTTTTATTTTTTTTGATTTCCTCGATTAAATGTTTCATTGCCATAGGATTCGTTGAATCCATTTTATATGTTTTTACTAGTCTAGTGATGGGCCTGACCCACCAATAATATGATACTCTTGTTCTAATAGGAAAAATCGGTTTTTCTGGTAAGTATATACCAAGCAGTAATGGTTCAAGATATGATGGGTGATTAGCTACTATGACGACTCTTTTTCCAGCTTTGTGATAATTCTCAATTCCTCTAACTTCAACTTTATAAAAGAAATCAAAAATTGACTTGCATATCATTTTTATGAAAGGCTCTGGTATTACCTCATTTTCTGGTATCATTTTGTAAATATAGAACGCAACTATTGCATTGACAAAAAACAACATAAAAATAATTGTTGTAACCGAGCATCCAGAAGCTACAAGCAAATATATTAGAATATTTGACCCAATCATGAAGACAGAGTTCATGACATTATTTGCAGCTATCACTCGTGATCTGTAGGCCGGATGACTAAAGCATTGCATTACTGCATAAAGAGGGACTATATAAAGCCCTGCAAATACAGATAATAAGAAAAAATCTATTAAAATGCGCCAGCTACTAAATTTGGTCAAAAAGACAGATAAAGTATGAAGCGCATCTGATTGATTTGTGACCTCATTTATTCTACTTGCAAGAAATAGATCAAAACCAATAAAGCTAATCAAGATTGATGATAGAAAAACATATTTCGTTTGTATCTCGTGACCAAATATTCTATTGCACAAAAATGACCCAATCCCAACTCCTATTGAGAATACAGCGAGAAATAAGTTTGCAACATATTGATCGGACCAAAAAACCTCTTTGGTTAGAATTGGTATTTGGCCCATAAAGCCTGCGCACACAAACCAAAACCACGAAATGCCTAGAATTGATAGAAAAACATTATGCTTTGAGGATGTATATTTAAGTATATCCCAAGTTTCACCTATGAGGTTGTAATTTATTTTGATTTCCGGGTGGGTGTTAGTTGGTAGAATCAATAAGCTAAATATAAAACCTGCAATGGACACTGCTAGCATGAGGAACAAAACCACGAAAAGGCCGTTAACAGCGAATCCTCCGAGTAGAATACCAAGCAGCAGGAATATAAACGTTGAAGATTCTATGTAACCATTGGCCGCGATCAGTTCATCTTTTTCTAATTGCTCAGGTAAGATACTGTATTTGATAGGGATAAAAAATGTGGAATGAATACCAATTAATGCAATTGTTGTGAGTATTATGACAAAACTATTTGCCATAAATCCGTATATACCCAGCATCACTATTGGTATCTCTAATAACTTGACCAATTGCACAACTTTTGCTTTGTCGTATTTATCAGAAATCTGACCTGCAAGCCCTGCGAATATTATAAAAGGAAATATGAGAGCTATGTTTGATAGTGCTATTAAAACTTGAGTAGCTATTTGACTTTCGAACGCATAATTGTAAGTAATTAGCATCACAAATGCGCTTTTGATTAAGTTGTCATTGAAGCACCCACAAGCTTGAGTAACTAGCATTGGGTAAAATCTTCTGTCGCTCAGTAGATATAATCGAGTTGTTGCCATATCTGTCCTAAAAAAATTTAATTCGCGCCATTCTAGAAAAATTTTACTAATATGTCAATTTACTACAATTTTAAATATTAACCACGCCAAATCCAAGAATGGATCTTTCCTAAAAACTCTACTCCTAGTGGCAATCGCATTGCCCCCGAAAAGGAAAGAGTTCTTCGTGTATTTCATGTTGCACCTAGCGCTTCCTTCGCGCTCCTCCTACTTGTTCGGTAGGTCCGAGTTTTCGAGTAGGTCGCGCATGTTGCAAAAACCTAGTTTCTGCGTAGATTTATATATAAAACCTACGATTTTTTTGTGATTTTCGTCCCATAATCCGCTTTTATACTTCATGCACATACGTTTTCTTGCTGGAGAAATTGAAATCTACAAAGAACCTAGAAGGATAGAGGATTAATGCAAATAGGATCTATCAAAACTCTTGCACTTTTTATACAAAATAATATTTAGGTTATTTTGTATATGTTTCTTATATCTTCAAGCTTCTTATATCCTCAATAGAGAGGCCAGTTAATTCTGCTATATCTTCTAAGCTGTGGCCTTTTTTGAGCATGTTCGTTGCTATTTTAGTGATACCTATTGCTTCTC